>NZ_JFJW01000067.1:44639-58373 GCF_000611125.1 Cupriavidus sp. SK-4 | reverse complement strand
CGGGGGGGCCTGCCGGTGCCGGGGCCGCCGCGTCCGTGCTTTGCGCGTAGGCGGTGGCGGCGGCACTGGTCAGGACAACCGCGCTGACTGCAAGGGCCAACTTCTTCATGGGTTTCTTCTCCTTATTCCTGAGGCTCGGATTTCGTTTATTGGATTTCGGTGATTCAATGAGGCAGGCGAACCTACTACTGCAACTGCCATGCCAGCTCCCCGGAAATCGGCGGCCCATGTCGGCCATGATGGCGTGCCGTGACCAAAGCCAGACTTGAATCTGCCCTGCAGCGAAGCCAGATCGGGTTAAAAGGTGTGAACGCGGATGCGCCGGAGCTTTCGCCCACGTGCCTCACGGGCGATAATTGAGTTCTGACGGTGGCTGCGTGCGCGACACCCAGGCCGCGCGCCCGCAATCGGGGCGCCCAATTCCTGTGCGAAAGCGCGCTAAACGCCAGATGCCCACCCGGATTGGCACCAGTTAGGTGCGCAAAGGAGAAACCATGAAACCGACCGATCTCTTCAACGACCTGCAGAACAAGGTCAGCGAGGCGCTGCGCAACTCGCCGGCAAGGGACATCGAAAAGAACGTGCGCAGCATGATGACCCAGGGCTTTGCCAAGCTGGACCTGGTCACGCGCGAGGAATTCGACGTCCAGTCGCAGGTGCTGGCCCGCACCCGCGCCCGCCTGGAGGAACTGGAGGGCCGCGTGGCCGAGCTTGAGCGCCGCGCCGGCATCCCGCCCGGCGCCGGCTCGGTGGATTCGACCGGGGGCGCGTGAGCACGCCGGTCCTGCCCGATCCCGCCCGCCTGCCTGAAGGCCGCCACTCCTGGCGGCCTTTTTCGTTAACAGTTCGATGACATGAGCCTTGCCGTCCTACGCAGCCGGGCACTGACCGGCATCGCGGCGCCGCCGGTGCGGGTCGAGACCCACCTTGCCAACGGCCTGCCGGCATTCACCATCGTCGGCCTGGCCGACACCGGCGTGCGCGAAAGCCGCGAGCGCGTGCGCGCCGCCATCCTCAACAGCGGCTACGAGTTCCCCAACCGCCGCATCACCGTCAACCTGGCCCCGGCCGACCTGCCCAAGGAATCCGGCCGCTTCGACCTGGCCATCGCCCTGGGCATCCTGGCCGCCAGCGGCCAGATCCCGGCCGAGGCACTGGATGCGCATGAGTTCGCCGCCGAGCTGTCGCTGTCCGGCGAACTGCGCCCCGTGCGCGGCGCGCTGGCCATGGCCATGGGCCTGGCGCGCGACAACGCCGCCCGCACCGCCGCCGGCGAGGCGCCGCGCGCCTTCCTGGTGGCCGCAGGCAATGGAGCCGAAGCCGCGCTGATCGAGGACCTGGCGGTGCATGCCGCGGCCACGCTGCGCCAGGCCTGTGACCACCTCTGCCCCCTGCCCGACGCGCGTCTGCCCCGCGCCATGCCGGCGTTGCTGCCCGCCACCACGGACCGCGGTCCCGACATGCGCGACGTGCGCGACGTGCGCGGCCAGGCGCAGGCGCGGCGGGCCATGGAAGTGGCCGCCGCCGGCCAGCACTCCGCCCTGCTGGTGGGCCCGCCGGGCACCGGCAAGTCGATGCTGGCGCAGCGCCTGCCCGGGCTGCTGCCGCCGATGACGCTGCAGGAAGCACTGGAGTCCGCCGCGGTCATGAGCCTGACGCCGGGCGGCTTCCGCACCGCGCTATGGGGCCAGCGCCCGTTCCGGTCGCCGCACCACACGGCATCCGGGCCGGCCATGGTCGGCGGCGGCGGCAACCCGCGCCCGGGCGAGATCTCGCTGGCGCACCACGGCGTGCTGTTCCTGGACGAGCTGCCCGAATTCGACCGCAGGGTGCTGGAAGTCCTGCGCGAGCCGCTGGAATCCGGCCGCATCACCATCGCCCGCGCCGCCGGCCACGCCGACTTCCCCGCCTGCTTCCAGTTCGTCGCCGCGATGAACCCCTGCCCGTGCGGCTACCTCGGCCATCCCGACCGCCCCTGCCGCTGCACGCCCGACCAGGTGCGGCGCTACCAGTCCCGCATCTCCGGCCCGATGCTCGACCGCATCGACCTGCAGGTGGAAGTCCCCGCGCAGGACCAGGGCGAGATGCTCGACGGCCCGCCCGGCGAACCCAGCGCCGTGGTGCGCACCCGCGTGTTGGCCGCGCGCGAGCGCCAGCTGGCCCGGCAGGGCAAGCCCAACAATGAACTGGGCGGACGCGAGATCGAACAGCACTGCATGATGGAACCGCAGGCGCAGGCACTGCTGCGCGGCGCGATGACGCGGCTGGCGTGGTCGGCGCGGTCGTACTACCGCGTGCTGAAGGTGGCCCGCACCATCGCCGACCTGGACGGTGCCGAGGTGCTGACCGCCGCGCACGTGGGCGAGGCGATCCAGTACCGGCGGGCGTTGCGGATGGCGGGCGGTTGAATGCCTAACCTACCAGCGAAGCCAGCGTTGCAGCCCCCACCGGATCCATCTCCTTTGGCACCTCGCGCCGCGCCAGGCACCCCTGCATGTCCGACGCGATCGCCTTGCCCAGTTCCACGCCCCACTGGTCATAGGCGTGGATGCCCCAGATCGCGGCCTGCACGAAGACCTTATGCTCGTACAGCGCGATCAGCGCGCCCAGCGACGCGGCGTCGAGCGTGTCCAGCCAGAGCAGGCTGACTGGCACGTTGCCTGGAAAGGTGCGATGCGGCGCGAGCAGCTCGGCTTCCTGCGGCGGCAGGCCGGATGCCGACAGCGCGGCCAGCGTTTCATCGTGGGTGCGTCCGCAGGACAGCGCGCTGGCCTGCGCCAGCAGATTGGCCAGCACCAGCTGGTGATGCTTCTGCGCCTGCGGCAGCGGCACCTCGCAGCGGCGCGTGCCGATCAGGTCGGCGGGCACCAGGTGCGTGCCCTGGTGCAGCAGCTGGAAGTAGGCGTGCTGCCCGTCCAGGCCCAGGCCGCCCCAGACGATGGGGCCGGTATCGTGGCCCACTACCCTGCCCGCCGCGTCCACGCGCTTGCCGCACGACTCCATGTCCTGCTGCTGCAGGTAGGCGGGCAGCCGGGCCAGCGGCGCCGCGTAGGGCGCGACCAGCTGCGTCGGCGCGCCCAGGAAATTGCGGTTCCAGATGCCGCACAGTGCCATCGCCACGGGCAGGTTGCGCGCCAGCGGAGCGCTGCGGAAGTGCGTGTCCATGGCGTGCGCGCCGTCCAGCAGCGCGCGGAACTGGCGCGGGCCGGCGGCGATCATCACCGGCAGGCCGATGGCCGACCACAGCGAATAGCGCCCGCCCACCCAATCCCAGAAGCGGAACACCTGCTGCGGCAGGTAGCCCTCGGCCACGGCGCGCGCGGCGTTGGCGGTGATCGCGGCGAACTGCGCCGGCACTTGCTGCGCCGGACAGCCGTGGTCGAGCAGCCATTGCCGCGCCGAGGCAGCGTTGATCAGCGTGTCGTGCGTGGTGAAGGTCTTGGATGAGACCAGGAACAGCGTAGCGGCCGGATCGGCCTGGCGCAGCACGGCGTATAGCTGCGCCGGGTCCGGATTGGAGACGAAATGCAGCTGCACGGCGTCGCTGGCGTGCGCGGCCAGCGCCTCGCAGGCCATGCGCGGTCCCAGGTCGGAACCGCCGATGCCGAGGCTGACCACATGCCGGATCGGCGCCCCGCCAAAGCCGCGCACGCGGCCATCGCGCACGGCATCGGCGAAATCGCAGGCGCGCGCCAGTTCCGCATCGATTTCTGCCGCCAGCTGGCTGCCCCAGGGTGGATGCGCGTCGGCGCCGCCACGCAGCGCGACATGCAGCACGGCGCGGCCTTCGGTGGCGTTGACGGGCTCGCCGGCGAGCATGGCGTCGCGCTGCGCCTCGATGCCCGCATCTTGCGCCAGGGCCAGCAGCGCGTCATGGACAGCGCGGTTGATACGTTGCCGCGTGAAGTCAAGTTCGATGCCGGCAGCCGACAAGCGCGCGTAGTCGCCGCGGCCCGGCTCGTGCACCAGTTCACGCAGATGCGGCAGCGGCTGCGCGGCCAGCGCGCCAAGAGCCCGCCATGCAGGGCGTTCGGTCAGCCGCATCACGCCTCCTCCGACCACTGCACGCCTTCGCGCGCCATGAACGCCGACGATGCCGCCGGGCCCCAGGTGCCGGCGGTATAGGGGCGCGGGCCTTCGTCCTGCTGGCGCCACGCTTCCAGGATCGGGTCGACCCAGGTCCAGGCGGCCTGCAGCTCGTCGCGCCGCACGAACAGCGCCAGCCGTCCGCGGATCACGTCGAGCAGCAGGCGCTCGTAGGCTTCGGCGCGCCGCGTGGTGAAGGCCGAATCCAGGTTCAGCGCCAGGCTCAGCGGTTTCAGCTTCATGCCCTCGCCCGGCTGCTTGACCATCAGCGTGAGCCGCACCGACTCTTCCGGCTGCAGCCGGATCACCATGCGGTTGGGCTGGAGCGTGCTGCCGGCATCGAAGATCGAATGCGGCACCTCGGCGAAGTTGATCACCACCTCGGTCACGCGCTCCTGCATGCGCTTGCCGGTGCGCAGGTAGAACGGCACCTTGTTCCAGCGCCACGTGCCCAGTTCGGCGCGCATCGCGACGAAGGTTTCGGTGCGGCTGTCGGGCGGAATGCCTTCCTCCTGCAGGTAGCCGCGCACCAGCTCGCCGGCGATGGCGCCCGCGGTGTACTGGCCGCGCACGGTATTGCGGCGCACGTCCTCGGGCGACATCGGCCGCAGCGAGCGCAGCACCTTGAGCTTTTCATCGCGCACCGCATCGGAGGTGAGCGATGCCGGCGGCTCCATCGCCAGGATGCTGACCAGCTGCAGCAGGTGGTTCTGCACCATGTCGCGCATGGCGCCGGCCTCGTCGTAGAAGCCGCCGCGCGTGCCCACGCCCACGGTCTCGGCCACGGTAATCTGCACGCTGCGCACGAACGGTGTGCGCCACAGCGGCTCGAAGATCGAATTGCCGAAGCGCAGCGCCATCAGGTTCTGCACCGTTTCCTTGCCCAGGTAGTGGTCGATCCGGTAGGTGCGGTCCTCGCTGAAGTAGCGGCTGACCACCTCGCCGATGCCGATGGCCGAGGCCAGGTCCACGCCCAGCGGTTTTTCCAGCACCAGCCGTGTGTCGTTGGCGATCAGGCCATGGCTGGCAAGGTTGTCGCAGGTGGCCGCGAACAAACCGGGCGGCATCGCCATGTAGTAGATGCGCAGCGCGTCCTGGCGCAGCTGCGCGGCCAGCGCCGGATAGTCCCCGGACTGCGAAGCGTCAACGTGCACGAAATCCAGCCTCTGCAGGAAGGTCTGCCATTTGGCCGGTTCGAGATAGCGCGCATCGACAAAGGGTTGCGCGCTTTCATCGGCAAAATTGACAAAGGCCTCGCGGTCCCAGCGGTGCCGGCCCACGCCGATGATGCGGGTGCCGTCGGGCAGGTTGCCGTCGCGGTGGCACATGTAGAGCGATGGCAGCAGCTTGCGCGCCGACAGGTCGCCGGCGCCGCCGAAGATGACGAGGTCCAGCGGCCGCGCGTCGGCAGTGCCGGAGGAAGAGGCGGTTCGGGTGGTTTGCATGACGGACTCCTTGCTTGCCGGGGCGGCGTGGGGCGGTATAGGGACAGTATGGGCCGGCTCAGCGTGTCTCGGTCACCTTGCGCAGGTACTGCGGCTGGTCGGGATTGCGGCCGCGTGCCAGCGCCAGCGCCTGCGCGGCGACATAGAAGCTCTGGATGGCGCAGATCGGATCGAGCAGCGGATGGGCGGCCGGCACCAGTGGCAACTCCAGGGGCAGCTCCGCATCAACCGTGCCAGGAGGCGCCGCCAGCAGCACGCGCGCACCACGCTTGCGCATCTCGGCGGCCAGCGCCAGCAGCCCGGCCTGTTCCGGTCCGCGCGGCGCGAACACCAGCAGCGGGTAGCCGTCGCCGATGATTTCCATCGGACCGTGCCGCACTTCGGCGCCGGAGAAGGCCTCGGCCTGGATGCCGGAGGTCTCCTTGAGCTTGAGCGCCGCTTCCTGCGCGATCGCCAGGCCCGCGCCGCGGCCCAGCACGATCATGCGCTCCACGTCGCGCAGCGCGGGCACCAGCGCCGACCAGTCCTGCGCGGCCGCTTGCTCCAGCGCGGCCGGCAAGCCCGCGCAGGCATCGACCAGCTCGCGCTCGCCGCTGCGCGCGGCCTCGAGATGCCCCACCAGCAGCGCCGACATCGACAGCATGGCGATATAGCTCTTGGTCGCGGCCACGCTCTGCTCGGGGCCGGCAAGCAAGGGCAGTTCATGCGCGCACGCCTGCGCCAGCGGCGAATCCGGGGCGTTGACCAGCGCCACGGTGGCGGCGCCGCCGTCGCGCAGCGCCTGCATGGTCTCGACCAGGTCCGGGCTGCGGCCCGACTGCGAGAACGCCACCGCCAGCAGCCCGGCCACGCGCAGCGCGCTGTCGTGCAGCGTCACCGTCGACATCGGCAGCGAGGCCACCGGCACGCCCAGCCGGCGCGTGACCAGCGTGGCGAAGTAGCTGGCGGCATGGTCCGAGCTGCCGCGCGCCACGGTCAGCGCCGCGGGCCAGGCCTGCGCGGCGAGTTGCGCGGCCAGCTTCGCCACGCGCGGCGCCTGCGCCAACTGCGCGGCCACCACGGCCGGCGCGCTCAGCGCCTCTTCAAGCATTCTCGACACAGCATTCTCCTTCGACATAAACGGTGCGCACCGACAGCGCGCGGTCCAGCACGACCACGTCGGCCCAACAACCCTGTGCCAGCATGCCGCGGTCGGACATGCCCAGGTACTGGGCCGGATACAGCGACACGCGCCGCGACGCATCGGCCAGGTCCAGCCCGATCGAAACAAAGTTGCGCAGCGCCTGGTCCATGGTCAGCACGCTGCCGGCCAGCGTGCCGTCGGCCAGGCGCACGCTGCCGTGGACCTTGTAGACGGTCTGGCTGCCCAGGTGGTACACGCCGTCCGGCATGCCCGCGGCGGCGGTGGCGTCAGTCACCGCATACAGCCGCGGGATCGCGCGCAGCGCGGCGCGGATCGCGCCCGGATGAACGTGCAGCAGGTCGGGGATCAGCTCGGCAAACTCGGCGTGCGCCAGCGCTGCCGCCACCACGCCCGGCGCGCGGTGCTGCAGCGGGGTCATCGCGTTGAACAGGTGGGTGAAGCCGCTGGCGCCGGCGTCCAGCGCGGCCACCGCGTCCTCATAGGTGCCCAGCGTGTGGCCCAGCTGCACGCGCACGCCGCGCGCGGCCAGCAGGCGGATGATGTCCAGATGCCCCGGCAGTTCGGGCGCCAGCGTCACCACCTTCAGCGGCGCGGCGCCCAGGTACTGCTCGAGCTCTTCCGACGTGGCAATGGCCGAGGTATCCGGCTGCGCGCCCAGCTTGCCGGGATTGATATACGGCCCTTCCAGGTGCACGCCCAGCATGCGCGCCGCGCCGGGCGGGCGCTGTGCGCAGGCCCGGCCCAGCGCCTGCAGTGCGGGCAGCAGCACGTGGTGCGGCGAGGTCATGGTGCTGCCCAGCAGGCTGGTGGTGCCAAAGCGCACATGCGCGCGCAGGATCACCGGCACCGCGGCCTCGCCATCCATGAAGTCCTTGCCGCCGCCGCCGTGGTTGAGCAGGTCGACAAACCCCGGCAGCACGTACGGGGCATCGTTGTGCTCAGGCGTGGCGGGCACGCCCTCGATGCGCGCGATGCGTCCGTCCGGGCCGGCGTGGATCTCTCCGAAGATCCAGCCGGCCGGCGTCAGGATGTTTCCTTTCATGGCAATGCTCTCCAATACATTCAAGTCACCGGCCAGCCACCGTCAGAACAGGTGGATGATGCCGGCATAGGCGCCCTGCTGGGTCGCCCCGGCGCGCGGCATGGTGTCCGGCGACGCCTCCACCGAGAAGGTGGCATTGCGCGAGTTGAACACCGACGCCACCGTGCCATACAGCGAGGTGCGCTTCGACAAGTCATACTTTGCGCCCAGTGTGACAAGCGTGCCATGCCCGCCGCTCTTGTTCAGGGTGGCGTAGTAGACGCCGGACAGCAGCGTCAGCGCCGGCAGCAGGCGGTAGTTGGCGCCGACCCATGCCATCTGGCTGCGCGTGGCGGCGTAGGGGTTCTCCGGCGTGGCCACGGTATCGCCCGAGGACACGGTCAGGTTGTAGCCGGCGAACAGGCGCAGGTTGTTCAGCGCGTAGCTGGCGCCCAGCGTGTACTGGCGCGAGTTGACATACAGGTTGTCCATGCGGCCCTGCGCGTCGCGCAGCTCCTCATAGATACCGGTCAGGTTCAGGTTGCCCTGCGCGTACTTGATGGCCGCGCTCAGCTGCTTGCCGCTGTTGAAGCTGCCCGCCACGCCGTCGCTGCCGGCCTGCGCGCGCACGCTCAGCCCGCCCCACACCGGTGAGTTGTAGGTCACGGCATTGGGGCGCGAGCCCCAGTTGCGGCCGTAGACCAGCGTGGCGACCGAGCTGGCCTGCAGGCCCATCGGGTCGATCGCGCCGCTCTCGTCGTCAGTCAGGCTCATGGCCCGGCCCAGCAGCAGCGTGCCCCAGTCATTGCTGGCCAGGCCCACTTGCGCGCGCCGGTTGAACAGCGGATCGGAGCGCCCGGTGCCGGAGGTGATCATGCCCTCCAGGTTGAAGACCCCGCGCAGGCCACCGCCAAGGTCCTCGGCGCCGCGCATGCCCCAGAAGCTGACGCCGTACTGGTTGCTGCCGAAGCGGAAGGTGTCCACATCGCCGCCCGGGCGGGCGATGCCGTTGACATAGTCGAGGCCGGCCACGGCGCGGCCGTACAAGGTGATGCCGGTACCGGCGGACTGGGCGCAGGCGCCCCCGGCCGACGCTGCGAGCAGCGCCGTCAGTGCAATGCGTTTCACGATCAATGACTCCTGGATAGGCAGACGGTATCCACCGGCGCGGCTGTCGTCGCGGCCGTCATTGTTATTGCCGATGGGGAAGGTCGACCGCAGCCGCGCACGGCTGCGGCGGCGGGGGTCAGGTGGGCATGGCTTGCAGGGCGCGCTCGAAGGCGGCCGCATGTCCGTCAGCAGCATGGCCGAAGGCGATATGGGCGGTGTCATCGCCGATCCACATCAGCTGGCTGCCGGCAAGGTGGTCGGCACGCACCCGGGCGCGCTCGCGCACCACCACGCGCAGCCGCGTCAGTGCCACCACGCCGACCGAGGCGATATTGGCGGCGCCGCCCAGCGCATCGATCCACCAGGCGGGATCGAAAGTACCGGCAGCCGGCACGGACGCCTGGGTTGCAACGGCGGGCACAGCAGCCACCACGGCCGTGGCCTGCGGCGCCTGCTGCAGCACCGCGCGGATGTCGCCAGCAACCTGCTCGGCCTGCGGCCCGATCACCACCTGCACCACATTGGGCGGGCGCTTGAGCACACCGCGCACGCCCAGCGCCTTGAGCCGCGGCTCGGACACCGCGCCGATATCGGCCACGTTCAGCCGCAGACGCGTGGTGCAGGCATCGACCACGACCAGGTTGGCGGGGCCGCCCAGCGCTTCGACATAGCGTTGCGCCACGCTGCCCGCGGCCGGCTGCGCGGCACCGCCGGCGGGCGCCACGGGCACCACTTCATCGCGGCCCGGCGTCAGCAGGTTGAAGCGGCGGATAAAGAAGCGGAACAGCCCGTAGTAGACCAGCGCATAGGCCAGCCCCAGCGGAATCGCCAGCCAGCCGCGGCTGGACAGCCCGTAGCCCAGCACATAGTCGATCGCGCCCGCCGAGAAGGTGAAGCCCAGCCGGATATCGAGCGCATGGCACAGCGCCATCGACAGCCCGGTCATCAGCGCATGCAGGCCGTACAGCACCGGCGCCAGGAACATGAAGCTGAACTCGATCGGCTCGGTGATGCCGGTCAGGAACGAGGTCAGCGCCATCGAGAACAGCATGCCGCCCACCAGCGCGCGCCGCGCCGGCGGCGTCTCGTGGTACATCGCCAGGCAGGCGGCGGGCAGGCCGAACATCATCACCGGGAAAAAGCCGGTCATGAACAGGCCCGCGCCGGGGTCGCCGGCAAAATAGCGGTGCAGGTCGCCCGATACCGCCGCCCCCGTGGCCGGATCGGCGTAGCTGCCGAACACGAACCACGCCAGGGTATTGATCAGGTGGTGCAGCCCGGTCACCAGCAGCAGCCGGTTCAGCAGCCCGAAGACAAAGGCGCCGGCCGAGCCCGCCGTGGTCAGCCACGCGCCGGCCGCGTTGATGCCGGCCTGCACCGGCGCCCACGCATAGGCCAGCACGATGCCCAGCAGCAGGCAGCACAGCGCCGTGACGATGGGCACGAAGCGCTTGCCGGAAAAGAAGCCCAGATAGGGTGGCAGCGCGACATTGCGATAGCGGTTGTAGAGCCCGCCCGCCACCGCGCCGGCGACGATGCCGGCCAGCACGCCCATGTCGAGCGACTTGTCGATGGTCTTCATCACCGTGGTCAGCACCAGGTAGCCGATGGTGCCGGCCAGCGCCGCCGCGCCGTTGTTGTCGCGCGCAAAGCCCACCGCCACGCCGATCGCGAACAGCAGGGCCAGGTTGGCAAAGACCGCGTTGCCGGCCTCGGCCATCAGCTTGATGTCGAACACGTCGGGCTGGCCCAGGCGCAGCAGCAGGCCGGCCACGGGCAGCACCGCAATCGGCAGCATCAGCGTGGCGCCCAGGCGTTGCACCCTGGGCAGCAGGTCCATCTTCATTGGCGTTCTCCGAATCCGTGCGCGCGTGGCGCGTATTGGGTTGTGGTCGACTGGCGTTTATGCCGGCCAGTAGCGGCGGCACGCGTCGCGCACCGCGGCGGCTGACGGCAGCCGCAGCAATTCGCCTGCGCGCTGCCGGCAATCGGCATGCGAGAGCGCGCGCACGCGCGCCTTGACGCCCGGCACCAGCCCGGCGTCGACTGACAACTCGGTCACGCCCAGGCCGACCAGCACCGGCACGGCCAGCGGGTCGCCCGCCAGCGCGCCGCACACGCCCACCCAGCGCCCGTGGCGCGCGGCGCCCTCGGTGGTGGCGGCGATCATGCGCAGCACCGCGGGATGCAGGCCGTCCATGCGCGCCGCCAGTTCCGGCTGGCAACGGTCCATGGCCAGCGTGTATTGGGTCAGGTCGTTGGTGCCGATCGAGAAGAAGTCGGCGTGCTCCGCCAGCTGGTCGGCCAGCAGCGCGGCGGACGGGACTTCGATCATCACGCCGACCTCGATTTCGGGATCGGCGCCCGCCGCGGCCGCCAGCGCACGGATGCGTTCGCGCCAGGCCAGCAGTTCGCCGACCTCGCTGACCATCGGCAGCAGGATGCGCAGCGGCGAACTCGCGCGCACGGCCAGCAGGCCGCGCAGCTGGTCGTCCAGCAGTTGCGGGCGCACCTGTGCCAGGCGCACGCCGCGCAGGCCCAGGGCGGGGTTGTCTTCGGCAGGCAGGTGCAGCCAGGCGGCGTCCTTGTCGGCGCCGATATCAAGCGTGCGCACGATCGCGCTGCGGCCCTGCAGGGCATCGGCAATGGCCTGGCAACTGGCGGTGTGGTCCGCCGCCGCGGGAGCTGCGTCGCCGTGCAGGAACAGCAGTTCGGTGCGCAGCAAGCCGACCGCATCGGCACCATGCGCCACGGCATTGCGGGCGTCGTCGAGGCTGCCGATATTCGCGGCCACCTCGACAGGCACGCCATCGCGGGTGCTGGCCGCGGCGTGCGCGGCGCGCAGGTCGGCCTCGCGCTGCTGCGCGCGCAGCCTGACGGCGCTGGCGGCGGCGGCCAGCAAATGGGCATCGGGGCAGGCGTGCAGGCGGGCGCTGTCGGCGTCGGCGATGACCGGCGTGCCGTCCTGCAGGCGCTCCAGCGCGCTGCCCAGCGCCACCAGGCAAGGGATGCCGAGCTGGCGCGCGATGATGGCCGCGTGCGAGGTCGGGCCACCGCGCGCCATCACCAGTGCGGCAACCCGGGTGCGGTCCAGTCCGGTCAGGTCGGAGGGCGTGAATTCCCCGGCGGCCAGCGCGATGACATCGCCGTCGGCGGCCGGTGCGGGCAGCTGGGCGGGGACACTGCCCGCCGGGGCCAGCGCACGCAGCACGCGCTTGCCCAGGTCCAGCACGTCGGCGGCACGTTCGGCCATGCGGCGGTCGGCCATCGCGGACAGCATGGCGGCTTCGGCCCGGGTGGCCTCGCGCCAGGCAAAGCCCGCGCTCTTGCCGGCGGCAATCATGGTCTCGGCCGCGGCCTGCAGGGCCGGGTCTTCCAGCAGCGCGCGATGCATGGCGAAGATGCCGGCTTCGGCGCCAGCGCGGCGCGCGGTGGCGGCTTCGCTCTCATGCGCCAGCTGGGCGTCGATGGCCGCCAGCGCGGCGCGCAGAGCCTCGCGCTCGGCGGCAATGCCCTGGCCGGCCTCGGTTGGCTCCGGCGTGGTCTCGCGCCACCAGTGCAGCGTGCCGATCGCGATGCCGGGGGCGGCAGCCACGCCGGGGATGCCATCCGCCGGCAGGCCGGCGCCCGGGCCGGGCTGCGCCACCGGCGCGGACACCGTGGGCACGGCTTCTTCTTCGCCCACGCCGGCGCGCTGCAGTTCGTACGCGACCGCATCGAGCGCGGCGCCGGCATCGCGGCCGGTCGCCACCAGCTCGACCGTGGCGCCCTCGCCGGCGGCCAGGCCCAGCAGCGCCACCAGGCTGGCCAGGCTCGCCTGCCGGCCGCCGTAGTGCAATGCGACGTTGGCGTCCAGGCCGCGCGCGGCTTCGCGCGCCCGTGCCGCGGGCCGGGCGTGCAGGCCGCCAGGGCAGGCCAGCGTGACCGAGCGGCGCTGTTCGGCCGCGGTCACGTGATCTTCCTGCGCGGGCGCCGCAGCACCCGCGGCACGCACCTGCAGCAGCACCGTGCGGCCCGCCTCGGCCTGCGCCGCGTCGGTCCTGGCGGCGACCGTGAAGGCATCGCCATTGGCGATCGCCATCACCGTCACCAGGCTCGGCGCCTGCTGCGCGACGCGGTCGACATCGAAACGGATCAGCGCATCGCCCTGGCGCACGGCAGCGCCCTGCGCCACGCAAGGGGCAAAGCCTTCGCCGCGCAGCGACACCGTATCGATGCCGACATGCAGCAGCACCTGTGCCCCGCACGGGGCCTGCAGCGTCAGGGCGTGGCCGGTGGCGGCCAGGTGGACGATGGTGCCGTCGCAAGGCGCCACCAGCGTGTCGCTCAGGGGGTCGATGGCCAGGCCGTCGCCGAACATGCCGTCGGCAAAGACCGGGTCCGGCACCGCCGCGAGGGGAAGCAGCACTCCGCTCACCGGAGCCCGCAGCAACAGGGTTTCGCTCGTCTCAGCCATCTTGCTTCCAGAAATCGCGGCAGCCGGTGCGGGAATGCGGCGGCGCCAGGGTCAGGGGAAAGATAGACGGACACTGACAATAAAAATACCAGTGAAAACCACTACTACGATGTTGTATCTAAGTGGCATCTTTGTTGAGGTAACGCAAAGCAGCGCTTGCACGGCCCTCACATTCGCCTGATTCATCACACAATCCTTGTATTTACCTAGGATTTTTCCGAATCATGGCAGCGCTTTCGAGCAGCATAGCCAGCAGGACCTTTCCAATACCAGTTGATGCAAAGCGAGGTCGTGGCGATTCCGTCGCCCAGGCGGCGCAAGTCCGGCCATACCGACTCGAAATGTCCTAAAGTGGTATCATCTGCCCCACATTCTGGTACTACGAGGATTCGCAATGGATCAACGGCTGCAGGCCCTCAAGCCGGACGAAGCGGAGGCGACGCCGATCTACCTGCAAGTGGCGCGCAGGCTG
>NZ_JFJW01000067.1:42204-44604 GCF_000611125.1 Cupriavidus sp. SK-4 | reverse complement strand
GGGCGACGCGCTGCCGTCCGAGCGCACGCTGGTGGATTCACTGGGGATTTCACGCGTCACGGCCCGCCGCGCCCTGCAGGTGCTGGCAGAGGACGGCGCGATCACGCGCAGCCGCGGCGCGGGCACCTTTATCGCGCCGCGCGCTGAGCAGAAGCCGGCGCGGCTGGACAACTTCAGCGAGCTGGCGCGCCGGCGCGGCATGACGCCGGCCAGCGAGCTGGTGGCGTTCGAACGCCGCCGCGCCACGACGCAGGAGGCCGCGGCGCTGGCGCTGCCGGAAGGCGATGAGATCGTCAGGCTGACCCGCCTGCGCAAGGCCGACGGGCAGATCTACTGGATGGATGTGACCACGCTGGCGCTGGCCGTGCTGCCCGACGCCAGCGCCATCGGCGAATCGCTGTATGCCTACCTGGAGCGGATCGGCAAGCCGGTGCTGCGCGTCACCGAGAAGCTGCGCGCGGTCGTGGCGACCGAGGAACTGGCCGCGCGCCTGGGCATCGGGCCGGGCGAGCCGCTGCTGCACATCCGGCGCACCGGCTACACCCATGGCGACCAGCCGGTCGAACTGACCGACGCGTACTGCCTGAACGACTTCTACGAACTGAAGCAGTAGCGCCCGGCANNNNCGGGCCCGGCCACCGGCGGCTCGACCGGGGGCGGGGTCGGGTCTTCCTCTGGCGGCAACGGCAAGTCCGGGGGGATGCCCGGCGGCCCGGGCTCTTCGACCGGGGGCACGGTATGGCGCGGCTGCAGGCGCGCACCGGCGTGGGGGTTCGGCAAGGCGGGCATGCGGGGTCTCCGTGGCCGGGTTTCCTCCTCATTGAAGCAAACCCGGCCGGTGCGCGCCAGTAATGATGCAGACCTGCTCAGGCGTGTTGCCGGCGCACGAAGAACAGCGCCGCGCCCACCGCCATCAGCACGCTGCCGAAGAAGCGGTTCTGCCAGCGCACCGCGCGCGCATTGCGGAACAGCCCCTGCATGCGCGAAGCCAGCAGCGCATAGCCATGCATCACCACCAGGTCCACGCAGCACATGGTGGCGGCCAGGATCGCCAGCTGCTGCGCCAGCGGCCGGTTGGGATCGATGAACTGCGGCAGCACCGCGACCATGAAGATGATGCCCTTGGGGTTGGTCACATTGGTCAGCAGGCCGGTGGCAAAGCGCCGGCGCCGGCTCATCACGGCCACGCGCACGGGGGCGGCGCTGCCACCCTGGTCCGCCCCGCTCTCCACCTGCGCGCGCCATTGCTGCACGCCGAGGTAGATCAGGTACAGCGCCCCAATCGTCTTGACCACCATGAAGGCCTGCTCCGAGGCCAGCAGCAGCGCGCCCAGGCCGCCACCCGCCACCAGCAGCACGATCACCAGCCCGGCCTGCAGGCCGAAGATGGTGGTGGTGGTCCTGCGCAGCCCGTACGAGAGCCCGTGGCTCATCGACAGCACCGCGCCCGACCCCGGCGACACGGCGATCACCCAGCACGCGGCGAAATAAGCCAACCACACTTCCCAACGCATCCCACTCTCCTTTGACGACAACCATGCCGGGGCCACGCTCCCGCAGCCACGGCACCAACAATCTTTCCTGCGGCGCGGCGCGTCAGAACGGGTGGAAACCGCCCAGGAACTGCTCCACCTGCTCGGCCTGGCGCGCGTCGCGCGCGGCGTCGCCCGATTCCAGCACCACCGCCTGGTACGCGCGCGTACCCACGGCCACCAGGCGCGCCGTCAGCCGGCGCGGCGACTGGTCCTGCGGCGACACCCCGCTGGCCTGCACTTCCACGCCGGCAAGCGGGCGGCCCGGACGGTCGGCGCTCATCACGGTGACGGGCCGCGCGCGCGGCTCGCCCGAAGGCGTGCCAAGGTTGGCCAGCAGGCCGGCCTGCATCGCCGCCAGCGCCTCGCGCCGCAAGGCTTCGTCATCGGCGGGCAGCGTCACCACACCCACGGCGAACAGCGTGTCGTCGACGCGCGCGGCTTCCATCGTCATCGGCAGCTTGCGCCCGGCAATGGTCACGTCGCGAGCGGCGCTGGTGGGCTTGCCCGGATAGAGCGCGGCATAAGCGCCCTCGCCGGACTGGATGGTGCGCCAGTCATAGCGCGGCGAACAGGCGCACAGGGCAAATGCCAGCACGGCGGCACAGCACAGCAGCGGCCGGCGGACAGCGGCAGGAAAGCTCGGCGGGGGCGGCACAAGACGCATCGGGAATCCATGGGGGGACGGCGCGCGCAGGCTGCGGGCGGCGCTGGCAGGAGCCATCGCCTGCGGGCGGAAACCGGTATTATCCCGAAAGCGGCGCGCCAGTGCTTGCTGCGCCGCTCCCACTACCCCCCTGCCCCCACGTTCCAGCCATGCCTGCCGCCCGCATCGCCCGCCACGCCTTTGCCATCACCAGCCTGCGCT
>NZ_JFJW01000067.1:35913-42142 GCF_000611125.1 Cupriavidus sp. SK-4 | reverse complement strand
TGCCCGCAGCCGCCGCCAGCCCCGCCCACCTGCCGCCGGCCACCGACCTGGGCGCCCACGGCACCGAGGCCGCGCGCCGCGGCGAGCCGCTGGTGGTGCTGGTGTCGATGCCGGGCTGCAGCTATTGCGATGCGGTGCGCCGCAACTACTTGGGCCCGCAGGCCGCCGCCGGCGAAATTGCCGTGCGCGAGCTCGACATGACCGCCGACACCCCGCTGCGCGATGCCGACGGCAACCTGACCACCGCGCGCGCGTGGGCCCGGGCGCACCAAGTGCGGGTGGCGCCCACGGTGCTGTTCCTGGACCGCCAGGGCCGCGCCGCCGCCGGCCCGCTGCGCGGCATGCAGCCGGATTTCTACGGCGCCTACCTGGAACAGGCGCTGGACCAGGCACGCGCCGCCATCGCCACCCGGCGCTGAACCGATTGGGGCGCTTGCGGCAGATTGCCGCAGCCCAGCCCCGCGCAGCGCGCGAACGCCCGCGGCATTAGAATGTCCCATTGCTGACCGAACCTGCCTGACCCGGATTCCATGACCACTGCTGCCCCTGCCACCAAAACCTCCCGCAAGCCCTGGCCCATCGTCGTGGCCGTGGTCGTGCTCGCGCTGCTGGGCTGGTTCGGCTACCGCGCACTGTCGCCGGCCAACGCGGCCCCGGCGGCCACCTTCACGCTGCTGTCGGGCGAGAAGGTCAGCACCGCCGACCTCAAGGGCAAGGTCTACATGATCAACTTCTGGGCCACCAGCTGCGCCACCTGCGTCAAGGAAATGCCGGACATGGTCCGCACCTATGAGCAGTTCAAGGGCAAGGGGCTGGAATTCGTCGCCGTGGCGATGAACTACGACCCGCCCATGTATGTGATGAACTACGCCAAGACGCGCGGCCTGCCGTTCAAGGTGGCCATGGATTCCGACGGCACCGCGGCCAGGGCCTTCGGCAATGTGCAGCTGACGCCGACCACCTTCGTGGTCGACAAGGACGGCCGCATCCTGAAGCGCTATGTGGGCGAGCCCGAGTGGGATGCGCTGCACAAGCTGCTGGATGGCGCGCTGGCAAAGTCTGCGTAACGCTGTCGCTGCCAACCGCTGTGAAAAGGTGCTCATCGAGCACCTTTTTTTGTTTTTACGCACGATCGCCAGGGCAGCAGGTTGCGCGACATCCCTGTATGGATATACAGTTGGCGCCAGCCTTTTCTGAGCCTTCCCCGAGCCCCGCCTGTGACTTTGGACCTAGCCCCCGCCGCCGACCTCGCGGCCCCTGAAGCCGATGACGTCCCCGCCTACCTGTCCCGGCTCAACCCGGAGCAGCGCGCCGCGGTGGAACACGGCAGCGACGCGCCGCTGCTGATCATCGCCGGCGCCGGCTCGGGCAAGACCAATACGCTGGCGCACCGGGTCGCGCACCTGGTGCTGGCCGGCGCCGATCCGCGCCGCATCCTGCTGCTGACGTTCTCGCGCCGCGCCGCGGCGGAGATGGGACGGCGCGTCGAGCGCATCGTCGACCAGGCACTCGGCACCCAGACCGGCGCGGGGCGCGCGGCGCTGCAGTGGTCCGGCACCTTCCACGCCATCGGCGCGCGCCTGCTGCGCGAATATGCCGAGACCCTGGGCCTGTCGCCCGCCTTCACCATCAGCGACCGCGGCGATGCCGCCGACCTGATGCACGTGGTGCGCCACGACCTGGGCCTGTCGGAGACCGCCAGCCGCTTCCCGAAGAAGGAAACCTGCCTGGCGATCTACTCGCGCGTGGTCAACACCCAGGCGCCGCTGGAAGACGTGCTCAAGCAGCAGTTCCCGCGCTACGCGATGTGGGCCGATGCGCTGCGCACCCTGTTCGCCGGCTATGTCGAGGCCAAGCAGAAGCAGCATGTGCTGGACTATGACGACCTGCTGCTGTACTGGGCGCAGGCCATGGCCGAGCCCACCATCGCGCAGGACATGGGCGCGCGCTTCGACCATGTGCTGGTCGACGAATACCAGGACACCAATGCGCTGCAGGCGTCGATCCTGCTGGCCATGCGGCCGGACGGCCGCGGCCTGACTGTGGTGGGCGACGACGCGCAGTCGATCTACGCTTTCCGCGGCGCCACCGTGCGCAATATCCTGGACTTCCCGGCGCAGTTCACGCCGGCCGCGCAGCAGGTCACGCTGTCGCAGAACTACCGCTCGACCCAACCGATCCTGCAGGCCGCCAACGCCGTGATCGGGCTGGCGGCCGAGCGCTATACCAAGGACCTGTGGTCCGAGCGCGCCTCTGCCGAAAAGCCCGGCGTGATCGTGGTCAACGATGAGGCCGACCAAGCCCGCTACGTGGTCGAGCAGGTGCTGGCGCGGCGCGAGGCAGGCCTGACGCTGATGGCACAGGCGGTGCTGTTCCGCGCCGCCGACCACAGCGCGCAGGTAGAGATCGAGCTGGCCCGGCGCAATATCCCGTTCGTGAAGTTCGGCGGGCTGAAATTCCTGGAATCGACCCACGTGAAGGACGTGCTGGCAGTGGTGCGCTGGCTGGAAAACCCGCGCGACCGCATGGCGGGCTTCCGCACGCTGCAGCTGCTGCCCGGCATCGGACCCAAGACCGCGGCGCGCGTGCTGGATGCACTGGCGCTGGCCACCGAGCCGCTGTTCTCATTGGAAGCATTCGAGCCGCCGCCGGCCGCAGCGCCCGCCTGGGCCGACCTGCTGGCGCTGGCGCGCGCGCTGATGGCGCCCACCTCGCCGTGGCCGTCGGAGTTCGAGCAAGTGCTGGCCTGGTACGCGCCACACCTGGAGCGCCTGCACGACGATGCCGCCGCGCGCCAGGCCGACCTGCAGCAGCTGGAGCGCATCGCCGCCACCTACGGCGCGCGCGAGCGCTTCCTGACCGAGCTGACGCTGGACCCGCCCAGCGCCTCCAGCGACGAATCCGGCGTGCCCTCGCGCGACGAGGACTACCTGATCCTGTCGACCATCCACTCGGCCAAGGGCCAGGAGTGGAAGGCGGTGTACGTGCTCAATGCGGTCGACGGCTGCATGCCGAGCGACCTGGCGACCGGCACCACCGAAGAGATCGAGGAAGAACGGCGGTTGCTCTATGTGGCGATGACGCGGGCCAAAGATCACCTGGACATCGTGGTGCCGCAGCGCTTCTACGTGCACCAGCAGGTGGGCTTCGGCGACCGGCATGTGTATGCGTCGCGCACGCGCTTCCTGCCGAATCGCGTGATGCCCAACTTCCACAGCCGTGCCTGGCCGCCGCCGCCGATGCCGGGCGAGGCGCCGGCAAGGCCGGCGCTGGCGCCGGTGGACCTGGCCAGCCGGATGCGCAATATGTGGCGCTGAGCCTGCGCGCTACCCCGGCGTCAGCGCGACGTGCTTGTATTCGACGAAGTCATCGATCGCGGCCACGCCGTTGAGCCGGCCCAGCCCCGACTGCTTGTAGCCGCCCTCCTCGAATTCGTCGTAGACCGACGCCCAGTCGTTGATCCACACGGTGCCCGCCTCGAGCGCGCGCGCCATGCGCAGCGCGCGGTCGACGTCGCGCGTCCACACGCTCGCGGCCAGCCCGTACTCGCTGTGGTTGGCCAGTGCCACCGCCTCGGCCTCGGTGTGGAAGACCTGCAGCGTCAGCACCGGGCCGAACACTTCCTTCTGCACGATCTCCATGTTCGGGTCGTCCACCTCCAGCAGCGTCGGCCGGTAGAACGCGCCGCGCGCAAGCGGGCCTTCGGTGACCGGCCCGCCGCGCACGAGCACGCGCGCGCCGTCGGCAATCGCCGCTTCCACCATGCCGTCCACGCGCGCCACGTTGGCCTTGTCGATCAGCGGCCCCATCTGGCTGGCCGCCTCGGCGGCCGGGCCCACGCGTACCGCGGCCAGCCGTTCGGCCAGCCGCTGGCGCAGCGCGTCCGCCACGCCGCTTTGCACCAGCAGGCGCGAGCCGGTCATGCAAAACTGCCCGGCGAATACCGTGAGCGCCTTCTCCAGCACCGGCAGCGCCGCGTCGAGGCTGGCATCGTCGAACACGATCATCGGGGTCTTGCCGCCCAGCTCGAGCCCGAACCGCTTCAGGTGGCGCGCGCCCGCGGCGCTGATGGCGCGGCCCGTGGCCGAGCTGCCGGTGAAGCTGATCACCGGCACGTGCGGCGACTCCACCAGCGCGCGCGAGCCTTCCGCGCCCGACTCGCTGAACAGGTTGACCACGCCGCGCGGCAATGACGGCGTGCGCGCCATGATGCGCGCCACCAGCGCATTGGTCAGCGCCGTCTGCCCCGGCATCTTGATCACTACGGTGCAGCCCGCCGCCAGTGCCGGCGCCAGCGAGCGCACCATCAGCACCACCGGCGAATTCCACGGCACGATGATGCCGGCCACGCCCATCGGCTCGCGCAGCACCAGCGACAGCCGCCCCGGCCGCGGCTCGGCGGCGCGGCCGTATTCGGTGAGCGCGAGCCCGGCGTAGTAGCGCAGCTTGGCCGGCACCATACCGACCTCGAAGGCGGCCTCGGCGCGCACCTTGCCGTTCTCGGCGCAGAGCATGTCGACCAGCGTGTCGGCATGGCGCTCGAAGGCATCGGCCAGTTCGTTGAGCACCCTGGCGCGCAAGGCGCGGTCGTGCCGCCACGCGCTCGCCTGCAGCGCGCGGGCGGCGGCGCCGATGGCCTGTTCGGCCTCGGCCCGGCCGGCGTCGGCGTAGCGGCCGATGACGGCGGAGGTAGCGGGGTCGATGGCGTCGCGGTACAGGCCGGAGTCCACCCATTCGCCGTCGATCCAGTTCAGTGCCGTGGTCATGGTCATGTCGTCGTCCTCCTGCTCAGGCGAAGCGGCTGGCGATACGCTCGGCCGCGGCAATGGTGGTGATATTGGTCGCCACCGAAGGCACATCGGGGAAGATCGAGGCATCGACCACGCGCAGGCCCTGTACGCCGCGCACATTGCCCTCCAGGTCGACCACCGCCGCCGGATCGCCGGCCAGGCCCATCGGCGCGGTCGAGGTGGGATGGTGGTAGGTGTCGAGCGTGGCGCCCACCGCCTGCAGCACGGCCTCGTCGCTGGTGGCCTGCGGGCCGGGGTTCAGCTCGGCATGGATCAGGTCCGCCAGCGGCGCGGTGCGGCCCAGGCTGCGCGCCAGCCTGATGCCTTCCAGCAGGCGCTCGCGGTCCTGCTGCATCGACAGGAAGTTCAGGTCGATCTTTGGCGCCACCGCCGGATCGCGGCTGGCCAGCCACAGGCGGCCGCGCGACTGCGGGCGCGTCAGCGCCACCGCCAGCACGAAGCCCACGCCGGTGGGGCTCTGGTCGTGCGGGAACAGGTGGGTGGCGGTGATATGGAGGTCCAGTTCGCCAGCCGTGGCGCCGGTGCTGCGGGTCCACACCTTGGCGCCGATCGCCGGCGACTGCGCGCCTATGCGGTCCGGCCGGGCCGCGTAGGCGTTGTAGAAGAACGGGTGGTCCACCAGGTTGCGCCCCACCGGCGCGTCCTTCACCACGGGGATGCCGAGTTCGCGCAGGTGGTCGAACGGACCCACGCCAGAGCGCAGCAGGATGGCGGCACTGCCGTAGCTGCCGGCCGACAGGATGACCTCGCCGGCATGGATCTGCTTGCCATTGGCCAGTTGCACGCCGATCGCGCGCCGGCCGGCGAACAGCACCTTGTCGACCAGCACGTCGGCGCGGATGGCCAGGTTCGGGCGGGCCCGCACCTCGTCGGTCAGGTAGGCCATGCCGGTGTTCACGCGCACATGGTCGACCACGTTCATCGGATACGGGCCGACGCCGTGCGCATCGGCGTCGTCGAAGTCGGAAATCGCGCGGAAGCCGTTAACCAGCGCCGCGTCGATAAAGGCGCGCTGCATCGGTGTGACGTCGGCACGGGTCAGCTGGCGCACCGGCAGCGGCCCGCTGCGGCCGTGCAGCGCGTCGCTGCCGCCGGTGCGGCGCTCCAGCTTGCGGAAGAAGGGCAGCATCTCGTCGTAGCTCCAGCCTTCCAGGTTCCAGCGCCGGAAGTCCTCCGGGCGCGCACGCAGCGCCACCGCGCCATTGACCGCCGAGCTGCCGCCCAGCACCTTGCCGCGCACCGCGCCGATTGGATGGTCGATGTAGCCGGGCTCGGACTTGTAGCCCCAGTCGAATGCAGCCGGCGCCACGCTGTCGCTGCTGGCGATCGCTTCGGGATAGCCGTGCGACGCATAGCTTGTGCCCGGCTTCGAGCAGCAGCACCTTGCGCTGGCGGTTCTCGCTCAGCCGCCGTGCCAT
>NZ_JFJW01000067.1:33340-35893 GCF_000611125.1 Cupriavidus sp. SK-4 | reverse complement strand
GGTGCCATGCCCGCGCCAGCCGAGCCGCCGCCGACCACGATCACGTCGACGGCGCGGGCTGGCCCGGCAGTGCGCGGCTGATCGGCACTGGCGGCCTGGGCGAGGCGGCCGAACGAGCCGCCGCAGGTGACGGCCGCGGCGGCCAGCGTCAGGCTATGGCTGAAGAACTTGCGCAGGGAAGGCTTGGGCTTGCGATGCTTGGGGCGGGTCATGGTGTCTGTGCGTTTCCGTGTTGGGGCGATGCCCCGGTGCACACAGACTAGTCAGCCCGCGCCGTCCGCAAAAGACGGCCGTTACAGAATCCGGAGTTCGTGTTTTACGAACCGAGCCCCGCGCTTGCCAGGTGGTCGGCAATGGCCAGTTCCCAAATCGGCGGCTGGCCGATCTGCGCGGCCAGGAAATCCGCCAGCGCATGGATCTTGGGCGAGGCCCGGTGCGAGCGGCGGTAGACCGCGGAAATCTGCCCGCCGGAGGGTTGGTAGCCGGGCAGCACGATGCAGAGTTCGCCGGCGGCGATGGCTTGCGCGGCGAGGAAGGCCGGCAGGATGGCCAGGCCCAGCCCGCCGCAGGCGGCCGCCAGCAGGTGATGGCCGCTGTCGGTGCGCAGGCGGCCGCGGATGCGGAACGACTGCAGCTCGCCCTGCACCGGCAGCTGCCACATGCCGTGCGGCTCGCGGTTGGAATAGAGCAGGCCCTCGTGGTGGCGCAGGTCTGTGGGGTGCGCGGGCGTGCCGTGCGCGGCCAGGTAGCCGGGGCTGGCGCAGATCAGGTGCAGGTTGGGCGCGATCGGGCGCGCCACCAGCGAGGAATCGGGCAGCTGGCCCATGCGGATGGCCACGTCGAAATTGCCGTCGTGCAGGTTGACGTAGCGGTCGTCGGACTCGACATCCAGGCGCAGCTCAGGGTAGCGCAGCGAAAACGCCGACAGCATCGGGCCCAGGTATTGCATGCTGAAGGCCATCGGCGCAGCCAGCCGCAGCGAGCCGCGCAGGCTGGTGTTGGCGGCCAGCACGGCGTCTTCGGCCTCGCCCACCTCGGCCAGGATGCGCACGCAGTATTCGTGGAAGACCTGCCCCGCTTCGGTCGGCGCGGCACCGCGCCCGCGTTGCAGCAGCACGGCGCCGAGCCGTTGCTCCAGCAGCTGCACCCGCTGGCTGATCACCGACTTGGTGGTGCCCAGCCGCCGCGCCGCCTCGGTAATGCTGCCGGCATCGACCACGGCCACGAAGGCATGCATTTCAGAGAGTTTGTTCATGACTCGCGCCCTGCCCTTCCGTGAATGCGTGGCCTGACTGGCCCTACGCCACCTTTTCCAGCAGCAACCCCTTCAGGTACTCCCCTTCCGGGAACGCCGCCAGCATCGGGTGATCCGTGCCGGCCGACAGCCGCCGCAGGATGCGCGCATCGGCGCGCGCATCGGTGACCGCGCCCGCCACGATCTTCTGGAACAGCTCCATGCTGATCGCGCCCGAGCACGAGTAGGTGAACAGCAGCCCGCCCGGGCGCAGCAGCTGCATGCCGACCAGGTTGATTTCCTTGTAGGCGCGCGCGGCGCGGTCGATATGCTGCGCCGACGGGGCGAACTTGGGCGGGTCCAGCACGATCAGGTCGAACTGGCGGCCCTCGGCGCGGAACTCACGCAGGGTCTTGAACACGTCGGCATCGAGCCAGGTGGCGCGCTCGGGTTCGAAGCCGTTGAGCGTGACATTGCCCGCGGCGATCTTCAGCGCCTCGCCCGACGAATCGATCGAGGTCACCGAGGTGGCGCCGCCGCGCAGCGCCGCCAGCGAGAAGCCGCCGGTATAGCAGAAGCAGTTCAGCACCTCGCGCCCGGCGGCCAGATCGCCCACCAGCTTGCGGTTGTCGCGCTGGTCGACATAGAAGCCGGTCTTGTGGCCGTTGCGCACGTCGACGTAGTAACGCACCCCGTGCTCGGTGACCGACAGCGCCGGATCCGGCTCGGCGCCGGCCAGCACCCCGGTGACCAGCTCCAGGCCTTCGCGCTGGCGCACGGCGGCGTCGGAACGCTCATAGACGTTGGGGCAGCCGGTCTCCTTGACCAGCGCCTGCACGATCGCGGTCTTCCAGTGCTCCACGCCGGCCGAATTGAACTGGCACACCAGCTGGCCCTTTTCACGGTTGCCGTAGTAGTCGACGATCAGTCCGGGCAGCCGGTCGGATTCACCGAAGATCAGCCGCACTGCGTCGCTGTCCTTCACCCATTGGCGCCGGTAGGCAATGGCCGCGGCCACGCGGCGCTTGAACAGGGCGTGGTCGACCGGCTCGTTTTCATCGAAGGTCCACGCGCGCGCGCGGATCTGCGACTCGGGGCTGTAGGCGGCCTTGGCCAGGAAGCGGCCGTCGGCGGCGCGCACGATCACGGTCGCGCCCGGCTCGCAGCGCCCTTCGGTCGTGGCAATGCCGGTGGCGTAGATCCACGGGTGGCGGCGCAGCAGGGATTTTTCCTTGCCGGGTTTCAGGGTGATGGTGTTCATGTTGGTATGGGGAAACTGCAGGCCACCAGCAATTGCAACTGGCGCGAACGCATCAAGG
>NZ_JFJW01000067.1:17877-33304 GCF_000611125.1 Cupriavidus sp. SK-4 | reverse complement strand
GGGGGGGGGGGGGGGGGGGGGGGGGGGAGCGTCGACGAAGTGATGCGTGTCGGTATGCCAGCGCCTCCCCCCACCCCCCGCCCCCCCCCCCCCCCCCGTGCCCCTCTCCCGCGCGCGGGAGAGGGGAGAAAACAGAGCGGGAGGGAAGGCCTTTACAGCACCACCTTCACCATCGGATGCGAAGTCAGCGCCCGATACAAATCATCGAGCTGTTCGCGGCTGGTGACCCACACCGTCACGGTCAGGCCCAGGTAGTTGCCGCCGCTGGAGGGGCGCATTTCCATCTTGCCGGCGTGGAAGTCGGGATCGAACTCCTGCACCAGCGTGACGATGGCCTCGGCAAAGCCGTCCTGCATCGCGCCCATCACCTTGATGGGAAAGTGGCTGGGGTATTCGATCAGCGACTGCTCCGGCGGGATGTCGCCCGGCTTGTTGCTGCCTTGCTTGTCGGTTGTCATGTCGGATTCTCCGGCACGAAACCGGCGCGCCACACGGCGCGCCGGCTTGCGCGCATTCAGGTCACTTGCGCTTGAACCACAGGCGGATGGTGTCCCACAGGCGGCCGAAGAAGCCGGCCTCGGGCACTTCTTCCAGCGCCACCACCGGGAACTCCGCCACCTTGTTGGTGCCGTCCATCAGCTTGACCATGCCCACCTGCTGGCCCGCCGAGATCGGCGCGATCAGCAGTTCCTGGCGCTCCAGCACCGGCTTGAGGCGCCCGCCGGTGCCCTTGGGCACGGTGACGAAGGTCTCGTTCTGCACGCCGATCTTGACCGTGCCGCTCTTGCCCTTGTAGATGTCCGGCGTGGCCAGCACCTGGCCCTTGTCGTACAGGCGCAGCGTGTCGAAGAACTGGAAGCCGTAGTTGAGGATCTTCAGGCTTTCCTGGGTGCGCACCTGTTCGGTGGTGGTGCCGATCACGATCGAGATCAGGCGGCGCGAGCCGTCCGGCACGTTGGCCAGCGGCCGCTTGGCCGACGAGATCAGGCAGTAGCCGGCGGACTTGGTGTGGCCGGTCTTGACGCCGTCCACGGTCGGGTCGATGTACAGCAGGCGGTTGCGGTTGGGCTGCCTGATCTTGTTATAGGTGAACTCCTTCTGCGAGTACATGGCGTAGTACTCGGGGAAGTCCTTGATCAGGCGCGTGGTCAGCGTGGCCAGGTCGACCGCGGTGGTGTAGTGGTTCGGGTCGGGAATGCCGTCGGTGTTGGTGAAGTGGGTGTTCTTCATGCCCATGCGCTGGGCCTCGCGGTTCATCATCGCGACGAAGCCCTCTTCCGAGCCGCCCACGGCTTCGGCCAGCGCCAGCGCGGCGTCGTTGCCCGACTGCACGATCAGGCCCAGCAGCAGGTCCTGCACCGTGACCGGCTTGTTGGGCTCGATGAACATGCGCGACTCATCGCTTTTGACCTTGAGCACCAGGCTGGTCGGCACCACCGACTGGTCCAGCGTCAGGCGCTTTTCCTTGAGTGCCTCGAACGCCAGGTAGGCGGTCATCAGCTTGGTCAGCGAGGCTGGCTCGATGCGCGCGTCGGCATTCTGCGACGCCAGGGCCTGGCCGCTGGTCACGTCATACAGCATCCACGACTTGGCTGCGACTTGCGGCATCGGCACGCCCTGCGCCAGGACGGCGGCAGGCGCGGCGGCCAGCACGATGGCGGCGGCGATGGCAGCGGGAGCAAAAGCGGACGAAAGGCGTGTCGTGGCTCTATTCAGCATGTTTCTGTTTTCCGACAGTAAGAAGGTGGCGCGGGGATGGTCCGGGTGGCGGCGTGCCGGCCTCACCGGTCCCACGCATTGACGACGAGCTGCTTGATCAGGTGCAGCTTGCGGTGAAAGAAATGGTCGGCGCCGGGGATCACGATCACCGGCAGCTCCTGCGGGCGGGCCCAGTCGAACACGCTGGCCAGCGGCACGGTGTCGTCCTGTTCGCCATGGATCACGATGGTGTCGGCCGGGACCTCGGCCACCTGCCAGCGGCTGGCGGCGGTGCCCACCAGCACCAGGCGCTGCGCGGGCGTGCCGGCCTCGGCCAGGCGCCGTGCCACGTGGGTGGTGACGAAGCTGCCGAACGAGAACCCGCCCATGGCCAGCGGCAGCGTTGCGGCCTGTGCCGACCACGCGGTCTGCTGGCGCATCCAGGCCACCACGGCCAGCAGGTCGTCCTGCTCGGCGATGCCGTTGTCATGCTCGCCGGCGCTGCCGCCCACGCCGCGGAAGTTGGGGCGCACCGTGGCGTAGCCCAGCTGCACGAAGCTGCGCGCCAGCGTCTGCGCGACCTTGTTGTCCTTGGTACCGCCGAACAGCGGATGCGGATGCGCCACCAGCGCCAGGCCGCGCGGCTCAGCTTGCGGCAGGTCTACCGAGAGATCGATCGCACCGGCGGGACCGGCAATGGAAAGTACCTGGGTATGCGCGTTCATGATGGCGGTCAGGATGGCGGTGAAGCAAGCGCCCGGCGGCAAGCCCGGGCAAAAATGAAAAAACCGTCCGGCTGGCGGGCGGCGGGGCAATACAGCAAAGCGGGCAAAACAGGGAAACAACAAGCCGGCATGCGCCGGCTTCGGTTGGTTCAGCGGTCCACCATCAGCCGTTCGACAGGCTTGCCCTTCATCAGGTGGCTGTCGATGATTTCGTCGATATCGTGCTCATCGACAAAGGTGTACCAGATGGCCTCGGGGTAGACCACCAGCACCGGGCCGAGTTCACAACGGTTCAGGCAGCCTGCCTTGTTGATGCGCACCCGGCCTTCGCCGCCGGCGATGCCCAGTTCCTTGCAACGCTTCTTGGCGTATTCCTGCATCGCCTGGGCGTTGTGGTTGGCGCAGCAGTTCTCGCCGGCCTCGCGCTGGTTCAGGCAGAAGAAGACGTGGTGCTGGTAGTAGCTGCTCATGCGTACGGTGTGAGAAGGCGGCCCCGGACGGCGGCACGGCCCGGACAGCATTGAACGGAAGCTCGGAATTATACGGTGTCGCGGCGGCATGGCCGCATGGCGGCACCCTGGCACGGCGGTCGAAGTTGCCGCCGGCTCCCGGCGGGTGGCGCTTCGCGCACCTGCGATGCATCCGGCATTCCGAAACCCCGGAGACGGACCGTCCGGATTTTCGGAATCCCGGAGGCCGCGCGCCCCTGCCAGGCCGGCGTTTCCTTGTGAATCAACCAGTTAGCAATGCCGGTTTGACTGGCACGGCGGTTGCGAATTCCCGTCCCTGAACGCGCCGCAACCGTGACGGCGCGCGGCCCGCGCGATACCGCCCGGGTACGGTCAACACCGAGGACGACATCATGAGAAAACCCTTCTACAAGATCCTGTACGTGCAGGTCCTGTTCGCCATCTGCGTCGGCATCCTGCTCGGCCACTACTGGCCCGACACCGGCGTGGCCATGAAGCCGCTGGGCGATGGCTTTATCAAGCTGATCAAGATGATCATCGGCCCGATCATCTTCTGTACCGTGGTGACCGGCATCGCCGGCATGAGCGACATGAAGAAGGTCGGCCGCGTCGGTGGCAAGGCGCTGCTGTACTTCGAGGTGGTGTCGACCTTCGCCTTGCTGATCGGGCTGGGCGCCGCGCACCTGCTCAAGCCGGGCGTGGGCTTCAACATCGACCCGGCCACGCTGGACACCAAGGCCATTGCCCAGTACGTGTCCAAGGCGCACGGCCAGAGCACGGTCGAGTTCCTGATGCACATCATCCCGGACACGGTCTTCAGCGCCTTCGCCAACGGCGACATCCTGCAGATCCTGCTGGTGTCGCTGTTCTTCGGCGCCGCGCTGGCCGTGCTCGGCGAGCGCGCGCGCATCGTGGTGCAGCTGATCGAGCAGGTCTCCAAGGTGTTCTTCCACATCGTCCACGTGATCACCAAGGTGGCCCCGATCGGCGCCTTCGGCGCGATGGCGTTCACCATCGGCAAGTACGGCCTGGGCTCGCTGGTGCCGCTGCTCAAGCTGATCGGCACCTTCTACTTCACGGCCATCGTCTTCGTGGTGTTCGTGCTGGGCACGGTGGCCCGCCTGACCGGCTTCAGCATCCTGCGCTTCATCTCGTACATCAAGGAGGAGCTGCTGATCGTGCTGGGCACCAGCTCGTCGGAAGCGGCGCTGCCGCACATGATGGAGAAGCTGGAAAAGCTCGGCTGCTCGCGCTCGGTGGTGGGCCTGGTGGTGCCCACCGGCTATTCGTTCAACCTGGACGGCACCAACATCTACATGACGATGGCGGTGATCTTCATTGCACAGGCAACCGGCATCGAGCTGACGCTGATGCAGCAGCTGACCATCCTGACGGTGGCGATGATCACCTCCAAGGGCGCCAGCGGCGTGACCGGCTCGGGCTTCATCACGCTGGCCGCGACGCTGGCGGTGGTGCCGACCATCCCGGTGGCGGGCATGGTGCTGATCCTTGGCATCGACCGCTTCATGAGCGAGTGCCGCGCGCTGACCAACATCATCGGCAACGGCGTGGCCACGGTGGTGGTCTCGGCATGGGAGCGCGAGCTTGACCGCGACAAGCTCAACAGTGAGTTGCAACATGGCGGCCGCGATGCTGAAGTACTGGCCGACGCCGGCCAGAACGTCTGACGCCATGCGGGTGGCTGCCCCGGCCACCCGCCAGCGGGTATCATCGGCGCGACAGCCTTCGCGCGCGCCGATGCCACACTCCGACGACTTTCTCGCCGTGCATGACCCCGCCGCCCCGTCTGCCGCGCATCCGGCCCATGCGCCGGACAGCGGCGACGGCCGCTGGTGGGGCTTTGCGGTCGCCCTGGCCGCGGGCCTGCTGCTGTTGTGCGCGCTGACCTGGCTGGTCTCGGTCCAGCGCGGCCTGGCCAGCCTGCAGCAAAGCACGGCCACGCGCGCCGACCGCTACGCCGCCTCGCTGGAAAGCACCCTCGACCGCTACGAATTCCTGCCCGCGCTGGTCTCGCTGCACCCCTTCGTGCGCGGGCTGCTGGACTCCCCCAACGACCCGCAACGCGTGGCCGCCGCCAACCAGTACCTGGTGGAGGTCAACCGCCGCGCGCATGCCTCGGCCACCTATGTGATCGCCGCCAACGGCATTGCGCTGGCGGCCAGCAACCACGGCCAGCCCGGCAGCTTTGTCGGCACCGACTACCGCTTCCGCCCCTACTTCCAGACCGCAGCGGGCGGCAAGATGGGGCGCTTCTATGCCATCGGCATCACCAGCGACGAGCCCGGCTACTACATTGCGCAGCCGGTCGAGTCCGGCGGCAAGGTCATCGGCGTGACCGTGGTCAAGCTCAACCTGGAGTGGTTCCAGCGCGCCGGCAGCGGCGCCGAGCCGCTGATGGTCAGCGACGACCATGGCGTGATCTTCCTTTCGTCGGTGTCGGCCTGGCAGTACCGCACGCTGCGCCCGATGCCGCCGGCCCTGCAGGCCGAGATGGAAAAGACCCGCCAGTACCACGGCCGCGCGGTGACGCCGCTGCCGCTGGAACCGCTGACCTCGCCGGTGACGCGCTGGCTGGCGGACACCACGCTGACCGACGGCGCGCGGCTGGTGCGCGTGCGCAACGAATCGCCCGCCGCCAGGACCACCTTTGCCCCGGACGGCGCCGAGCGCGCCGACCGCTACCTGGAACTGGGCCGCACGGTCGGCCCCGCTGGCTGGACCATGCAGGTGATGGCGCCGCTGGGACCGGTGCTGGCCAATGCGCGCAACGCCACCGTGGCGGCGGCGCTGGCCTATGCCTGCATCTGCCTGCTGCTGGTCAACTGGCGCCAGCGCCGCCAGCGCGCGCGCGACATGCAGTACAGCCGCCGCCTGCTGGAGGCGGCCTACGACCAGCTGGAGCGCCGCGTCGAGGCCCGCACCGCCGACCTGATGGCGATCAATGAAAAGCTGGAAGACGAAGTGGCCGAGCGCACCCGTGCTGAAAGCGAGCTGCGCGCGGCCCAGGACGAACTGGTGCAGGCCAGCAAGCTGGCCGCGCTGGGGCAGATGGCGGCCGGCATCACGCATGAGCTGAACCAGCCGCTGGCGGCGCTGCGCACGTTCTCGGACAACACCCGCGTGCTGCTGGAGCGCGGCCAGCTGGCCGCGGCCGAAGGCAACCTGACCGCCATTGCCGACCTGACCGAGCGCATGGGCAAGATCACCAGCCAGCTCAAGCTGTTCGCCGGCAAGGCGCGCCCGGTGCGCCGGCCGGTGGCGCTGCGCGCCGCGGTCGATCACGTGCTGGCGCTGCTGGCGCCGCGGCTGGGCGCGGTCACGGTCAGCGTCGCCGGCCTGGACGCCCTGCCCGGGCTGGCCGTGCGCGCCGACGAGCTGAAGCTGGAGCAAGTGCTGCTGAACCTGCTCGGCAACGCGCTGGATGCGATTGCGGCGGCCGCGCCGGCGCAGGGACAGATCGATCTCGAGGTGCAGGCAGAAGACCACGCCGTCACCATCGTCGTGCGCGACAACGGCACCGGCATCGCGCCGCAAGCGCTGCCGCGCCTGTTCGAACCCTTCTTCACCACCAAGGAAACCGGGCAGGGCCTGGGGCTGGGGCTGGCGATCTCGTCGTCGATCGTGCGCGAGTTCGGCGGCCAGCTGAGCGTGGCCAACGTTCCCGGCGGCGGCGCGCAGTTCACGCTGGTGCTGGCGCGCGCCCCCGCCATCGATCCGGCGCCGTCGGTTTCCGCCTCTCAATGAGTATTGCCATGCAAGACGGTCTGCGTGTCCTGTTTGTCGAAGACGAGCCGCTGGTGCGCCAGGCCACCGCGCAGAGCCTGGAGCTGGCCGGCTTCGCGGTGCTGGCGCTGCCCTCCGCCGAGGCCGCGATCCCGCACCTGCACGGCGCCTTTGCCGGCGTGGTGGTGACCGACGTGCGCCTGCCCGGCGCCAGCGGCCTGGACCTGCTGCAGCACTGCCGCAACGCCGCGCCGGGCGTGCCGGTGATCCTGGTGACCGGCCACGGCGACATCACCATGGCCGTGCAGGCCATGCGCGAAGGCGCCTACGACTTCATCGAAAAGCCCTTCGGCGCCGACCGCCTCACCGACACCGTGCGCCGCGCGCTGGAACGCCGCGCGCTGGAACTGGAAAACCAGGCGCTGCGCCGCGAACTGGCCGGGCCTGCGGCGGGCACGCGCATCATCGGCCGCTCGCCCGCGATCGGGCAGGTGCGCGCGCTGGTGGCCAATGTCGCGCCCACCGACGTGCCGGTGATGATCAACGGCGAGACCGGCACCGGCAAGGAACTGGTGGCGCGCAGCCTGCATGCGCTGTCCGGCCGCGCCGAAGGCCCGTTTATCGCGCTGAACTGCGGCGCGGTGCCCGAGGCCATCTTCGAGAGCGAGATGTTCGGCCACGAGGCCGGCGCCTTCACCGGCGCCGGCAAGCGCCGCATCGGCAAGCTCGAACATGCCTCGGGCGGCACGCTCTTCCTCGACGAGATCGAGAGCATGCCGCTGGCGCTGCAGGTCAAGCTGCTGCGGGTGCTGCAGGAAGGCTCGCTGGAGCGGCTGGGGTCAAATGCCTCGGTGAAGATCGATGTGCGCATCGTGGCCGCGGCCAAGGGCGACATGGATGCGCTGGTGGCGCAGGGCAGTTTCCGCGAAGACCTGTACTACCGGCTGAACGTGGTCACCATCGCGCTGCCGCCGTTGCGAGAACGGCGCGAGGACATCGTGCCGCTGTTCGAGCATTTCTCGCTGGTGTCCGCGGTGCGCTACCAGCGGCCGGCGCCGGTCCTGTCCGAGGCGCAACGCCAGGCACTGGCCCAGCGTCCCTGGCCGGGCAATGTGCGCGAGCTGCGCAATGCCGCGGATCGGATGGTGCTGGGCGTGCCGGAGGGCGGGCAGGCAGGTGCGCAGGCCGCGGGCCCCGATGAGGCCGCCCCACTGCGCGAGCGGATGGAGCACTTCGAGCGCGCCGTGATTGCGGATGCACTGGCGCGCACCGGTGGCGCGGTCAGCCAGGCGGCGGACTTGCTGCAAGTCGGCAAGGCCACGCTCTATGACAAGATCAAGCGCTACGGGCTGTGATGTCACGCTGCCTTCATTGCGCTGCCATGCCGCCGTCACATTGGCGGCCTATTCTTCGATGGCGGCTGCGGCATTGGCAGGTGCCCGCCGTGTGTATCAATCTTCGTGGTAATTGACGGCCCCGCGTATGCGGGGCGTTTTTTTGGGTGATTCACCCCGCCCCGCCACTTCACACTCCCCACACATTGCCCTCACCCCCGCTGGCCAGACTGGAGCCCTGCCATCTCCGGGAACTGCCATGCCCTCCTTCGACTACGACATCGTCATCGCCGGCGCCAGCTTTGCCGGCGCCGCCTGCGCCCTGGCCGCGGCGCGCGCCGGCCTGCGCGTGCTGGTGCTGGAACGCAAGACCGATCCGGGCGACAAGCTCCACACCACCGGCATCCTGGTCAAGGAAGCCATCGAGCAAACCTGGCTGGGCCGCGCGCCGGCCGATTGCGTGCACCGGGTGGAGCAGGTGCGGCTGTACTCGCCCAGGCTGCGCAGCATCGACCTGAGCGCGCCTGGCTATTACTTCCACACCACGGATACGCCGCGGCTGATGCGCTGGCTGGCCGCCGAACTGGTGCGCCACCGGGTCGAACTGCGGCTGGGCCAGGCGTTTGTGGGCGCGGTGCCGCGCAACGGCGGCTGGCATGTGACCGGCGTGGGCAATACGCGCTATCTGGTCGGCGCGGATGGCGCGAAGTCGCGCGTGGCGCAGTGTGCCGGGCTGGGGCGCGTGCACAGCTTCCTGTATGGCGTGGAGTATGAGTTCCCGGGACTGGCGCTGCCCGAGCCGGGCGCGTTGCACTGCTTCATCACCCGGCGCTTCGCCCCCGGCTATATCGGCTGGATCGCGCAGAACCCCACCGGCGTGCAGGCTGGCCTGGCGCTGCGCTACCTGCCGCGGCACGGCCGCGCGCCAGACCTGGACGGGCTGCTGGCGCATGTGCGCGAGCGCGCCGGCCTGCCGCGGCTGGCGCAGCCTGCGGCGACGCGCGCGGGGCTGATCCCGTGCGGCGGCCCGGTCTTCCCGCTGGCGCGCGACGGCGTGATCCTGACGGGGGATGCCGCCGGCATCGTCTCGCCGGTCACCGCCGGTGGCATCCACTATGCCTTTGCCCATGGCGAGTCGGTCGGCCAGGCCGTGGCCGCGCACCTGCTGCGCGGCGGCCCGGCGCCGGAGGTCGTCGCCACCGCCAGCGCGCCGCGCTTTCGCGCCAAGCGTGCGCTGCGCTGGATGTTCGACCGCTTCCAGTGCGACTGGCCCTTTGACCTGATGCTGTACTCGCCGCCACTGCGCTGGGCGGCGGAGCAGATCTATTTCCACAAGCGGCGCGGCGACGAGCCCGCTCCGCCGCCGCGCGCAGCCACCAGCGCCTGACCGGCTAGAATGCCGGGCATGGAACAACCGCGGATCCTGGTGGTGGAAGACGAACAGGCCATCGCCGACACCATCCTCTATGCCTTGCGCACCGACGGCATGCTGGCCGAGCACTGCACGCTCGGCGGCGCTGCGCTCGAGCGCATGCGCGCCGGCGGCGCCGACCTGGTGATCCTGGACGTTGGCCTGCCGGATCTCAGCGGCTTCGAGGTCTGCCGCACACTGCGCACCTTCAGCAATGCGCCGGTGGTCTTCCTGACCGCGCGCCATGAAGAGATCGACCGTATCGTCGGGCTGGAGATCGGCGCCGACGACTACGTGGTCAAGCCCTTCTCGCCGCGCGAACTGGCCGCGCGCGTGCGCGCCATCCTGCGCCGGGCGCGCGGCGGCAGTGCAGCGGCGGCGAAGGGCGACGAGGTCGCCGGCTTCACGCACGACAAGGACGGCGCGCGCCTGGCCTACCGCGGCCGCTGGCTGGAGCTGACCCGCTACGAGTACCTGCTGCTGGCCTGGCTGGTGACACATCCAGGCCGCATCTACTCGCGCGCGCAGCTGATGGAGTGCGTCTGGGAAGATGCGCTCGACACCAGCGACCGCACCGTCGACACCCATATCAAGACCCTGCGCGCCAAGCTGCGGGAGGCTTCCGCCGACGGCGCCGAGCGCATCCGCACCCATCGCGGCATGGGCTATTCGCTGGAACCCTGAGCGCACGCCATGCATATCGGCCTGCGCATCTTCTTCGGCTTCTTCCTGATCGTGGGACTGGCCACGGTGCTGACGCTGCGCGTGTTCGTGCAGGAGGTCAAGCCCGGCGTGCGCCAGGCCATGGAAGACACGCTGATCGACACCGCGCACGTGCTGGCGGCGCTTGCCGCCGACGACATGAAGGCCGGCCGCATTGCCGACGGCGATTTCGCGCGGCACATGGCGGCGCTGCGCGATGTGCCGGTGAATGCCGATGTGTCGGGCCTGCACAAGGACAGCATCGGCTACCGCGTCTACGTGACCGATGCCAACGGCATCGTGCGCTTTGACTCCACCGGCACTGACGTGGGCCGCGACTATTCGCGCTGGAACGATGTCTACCTGACGCTGCGCGGCAAGTACGGCGCACGCAGCACGCGCACCGACCCCGACGACGAGGCCAGCACCGTGATGCACGTGGCCGCGCCAATACGCGACGCGGACGGCGAGCGCATCATCGGCGTGCTGACCGTGGCCAAGCCCAATGCGGCGATGGCGCCTTTTATCGAGCGCAGCCAGCGCAAGATCCTGCTCTACGGCGGCCTGCTGATCGGCGCTGCCTGCGTGATCGGGCTGGCCTGCACGCTGTGGCTGGCGCATGGACTGAGCCGGCTGCGCGGGTATGCGCGCGCGGTGGCGGCCGGCGAGCGCGCCGAGATGCCGCTGCGCGGCGGCAGCGAGCTGGCCGAGTTAGGCCGCGCGGTGCAGGGCATGCGCGAGCGGCTGGAAGACAAGCAGTATGTCGAGCACTACATCCACACGCTGACCCATGAGATGAAGAGCCCGCTGGCCGCGATCGGCGGCGCCGCCGAGCTGCTGCAGGAAGAGATGCCGGCGGCGGACCGCCAGCGCTTCGTCGCCAATATCCGGGCCCAGTCGGGCCGGCTTGAAACCATGATCCGCAAGCTGCTGGCACTGGCCGACGTGGAGCAGCGCCAGCGCCTGGAAGTGCGCGAGCCGGTGCGGCTGGCCCCGCTGCTGGCGCAACTGGGCAGCGAACTGGAACCGCGCGCGCGCCAGCGTGGCGTGGCGCTGCGGCTGGCCGCCGACGCCAGCCCGGACCTGGTTGCCGGCGATCCGTTCCTGCTGCGCCAGGCCATCGCCAACCTGCTGGAGAACGCCATCGACTTCGCCCCGCCGGACAGCGAAGTCACGGTGCGGCTGGAGCGCCGCGGCGGCGCGCTGGCCATCACGGTCGCCGACCAGGGCCCGGGCATCCCCGACTACGCGCTGCCGCGCGTGTTCGAACGCTTCTACTCGCTGCCACGCCCGCACGGTGCGGACAAGAGCACCGGCCTGGGCCTGTGCTTTGCACGCGAGGTGGCAACGTTGCATGATGGCGATGTAACGCTGGCCAACCGCCCCGGCGGCGGCGCGCTGGCGGAACTGACCCTTCCGGCAGCATAGTTCCACGAGGTGACCGGACCGGCATAGACTGGGGCTTCTAACGTGACCGCGCTGAAACTCCCTATAATCGAACGACCGTTCATTTAGGGCACCTGCAACGTGCCCGTCAGCAGTTCAGGAGACACCATGCCCGCCGCCAAGCAACTGCCCCAGGCCCTGCAGAACCTGGCCCTGCCCGTCATCGCCTCGCCCATGTTCATCGTCAGCTACCCGGAGCTGGTGCTGGCGCAGTGCAAGGCCGGCATCGTCGGCTCGTTCCCGGCGCTCAATGCGCGCCCGGCGGAACTGCTCGACGAGTGGCTCACCCAGATCGAAGCCGAGCTGGCCACCTTCAAGGCCGCCAACCCGGGCGCGCAGGTGGGCCCGGTCGCGGTCAACCAGATCGTGCATACCTCCAACGCGCGGCTCGAACACGACGTGAAGGTGTGCGTGGACCACAAGGTGCCGATCTTCATCACCTCGCTGCGCGCCCCGGTCAAGGAAATGATCGACGCGGTGCACAGCTACGGCGGCATCGTGCTGCACGACGTGATCAGCATGCGCCATGCCGAGAAGGCGATCGAGGCCGGCGTCGACGGCCTGATCCTGGTGGCGGCCGGCGCTGGCGGCCATGCCGGCATGCTGTCGCCGTTCGCGCTGGTGGGCGAAGTGCGCAAGATCTTCGACGGCCCGATTGCGCTGTCGGGCTCGATCGCCACCGGCGAGGCGGTGCTGGCGGCGCAGGCCATGGGCGCGGACTTTGCCTACGTGGGCACGCGCTTTATCGCCTCGCAGGAGGCCCACGCGGCGGAAACGTACAAGCAGTCGATCACCAGCTCGGCCGCCGCCGATATCATCTACACCAACCTGTTCACCGGTGTGCACGGCAATTACATCCGCGAAAGCATCAGCAACGTGGGGCTGGATCCGGACAACCTGCCGGTGGCCGACAAGAGCAAGATGGACTTCTCCAGCGGCGCCTCCAAGGCCAAGGCGTGGAAGGACGTCTGGGGCGCCGGCCAGGGCGTGGGCCAGATCCACGACATTCCCACCGCCGGCGAAATCGTCGTGCGCATGAAAGCGGAGTACGATGCCGCCAAGGCGCGCCTGGGTATCGCGCGCTAACCGAAGTTCTCACCGGGCCGCTATTGCGGCCCTTCATTCATCCATTGCCTGGTCCAAGCTCTACCACCCCGCCCGATTCCGACGCCACGCTGAGCCGCCGGCAGCAGGCGCTGCGCGCCATGTGGGTGGTGCTGGGCGCGGCCTTCCTGCTGCTGGGAGTGATCGGCATCTTCCTGCCGGTGCTGCCGACCACGCCATTCGTGCTGCTGGCCGCGGCATGCTTCGCGCGGGGGTCCCAGCGCTTCCATGAATGGCTGCTGGGGCATCCCCGCTTCGGGCCGCTGGTCAGCGACTGGCAGCGCTATCGCAGCATTCCCTTCCGGGCCAAGTGCCTGGCGTTGTCGATGATGTGGGCGTCGATGGGGACGACCGCGTGGCTGCTGCGGGCACGGCCGATTGCCTCGGCGGCGTTGCTGGCCTGTGCGGTGGGGGTGAGTGTGTGGATGGTCAGGCTGCCGACGCGGCCGGTGGAGGGGGGGAAGTCCTGACCTGCCCTGCATCAAAGGCCCCGCCCATGCGGGGCCTTTGCCTTGTCTTCAGTCGTATCGCCGCGCATCCTCGATCAGCTTCCCATCCTGCGGCAACGACCCCGCCGCCACGAAAGCCACCTCGCCGCGCAGCCGCATCACTTCGCGCAGCGATTCCGCCACCGCACGCTGCAAGTCACCATCCTCGCGCGTAGCCTCGCAGCGCAGCGTCATTACGTCCGCGCCAGGGTCGCCAGTCACCACCAGGCGCGCCGCGCGAATCTCCGGATGGCGCCGCAGCACGTCCGCCACCTGCCCCGGATGCACGAACATGCCCTTGACCTTGGTGGCCTGGTCGGCACGGCCCAGCCAGCCCTTGAGCCGGATATTGGTGCGTCCGCACGGGCTGGGCCGTTGCGACGACTCCGCCACGATGGCCGACAGGTCGCCGGTGCCGAAGCGGATCAGCGGGTAGTCGCCGTTGCCCAGCACCGTCACCACCACCTCGCCGGTCTCGCCTTCGGGCATCGGCCGGGAACCGCCGGGCTCGACGATCTCTACCAGCACGCCCTCGTCCACCACCCAGCCGTCGCCGCCCTCGGTCTCATAGGCAATCAGGCCGACATCCGCGGTGCCATACATCTGCTGCACGCGCACGCTGCGCGCCTGGAACCAGGCCCGCAGCGAAGGCGGCAGCGCCTCGCCCGAGACCAGCGCCTTGGCCAGGCTGGTGCAGGGCGTGCCCAGCTCGTCGCCGCGCTCCAGCAGCAGCTTCAGGAACGACGGCGTGCCGGCGTAGGCCGTGGGCTGCAGGCTGGCCAGCGCCTGCACCTGCGAATCGGTCTGGCCGACACCGGCCGGGAACACGCAGCAGCCCAGCCGGTGCGCGCCGGTCTCCATCATCATGCCGGCCGGCGTGAAGTGGTAGGAGAAGGTGTTGTAGACCAGCTCGCCGGCGCGAAAGCCCGCCGCATGCATCGCGCGCGCCACGCGCCACCAGTCGGCGTCGTGGCCATCAGGTTCGTGGATCGGGCCAGGCGACTGGAACACGTGGCGCAGCTTGCCCAGCGGGGTCGCGTTCAGGCCACCCAGCGGCGGCAGCAAGCGCTGGCGCGCGGTCAGGTCCGACTTGCGCGTGACCGGCAGCGCCGCCAGCGCCGCGCGCGAGGTCAGCAGCCGCGGTTCGACGCCATCCAGCATCTCGGCAAAGTAAGGCGCGTTGTCGCGCGCGTGGGCCACCTGGCGTGCCAGGGCGGCAAGGAGCGCCTGCTCGCGGACTTCCGGCGCGCGGGTTTCGAGCGAATCGAAGTGTTCTGGCATGGTGCTGTGCGTCAGGGAATGGGATGCGGCATGCCGCCGCGCCGCTGGGCGCGTGGTGGCAATGCCGGATGAAATCGGTCGGGTGCCTACGCCAGCCAGCGCTTGCGGCGCCGGTAGCTCTTCACATCGCGGAACGACTTGCGCCCGGCACCGTCGTCCGCATCGTTGGCGGCCACGCCCAGGTAGAACTCCTTGACATCCTCGTTGGTGCGCAGCGATTCGGCGTCGCCGTCCATCACCACGCGGCCGTTCTCCAGGATGTAGCCGTAGTCGGCATAGCGCAGCGCCACCATGGTGTTCTGTTCGGCCAGCAGGAAGCTGACGTTCTCGCGCGAATTCAGGCCACGCACGATCTCGAAGATCTCCTCGACTATCTGCGGCGCCAGCCCCATCGAAGGCTCGTCCAGCAGGATCATCGCGGGCTTGGCCATCATGGCCCGGCCGATCGCGCACATCTGCTGCTCGCCGCCGGAGGTGTAGCCGGCCTGCGACTTGCGGCGCGTCTTCAGCCGCGGGAAGTACTCGTAGATCTTTTCCAGCTCGTCGCGCGTCTGGCCGCGCGACAGGCCGCGCGTGTAGGCACCGGTGAGCAGGTTCTCTTCGATGGTCAGGTGCGCGAAGCAGTGGCGCCCTTCCATCACCTGGATCACGCCGCGGCGCACCAGGTCGTTGGGCGTGAGCTGGTCGACGCGGTCGCCGCGGTATTCGATCGAGCCCTTGGTGACATCGCCGCGCTCGGCCTGCAGCAGGTTGGAGATGGCCTTGAGCGTGGTGGTCTTGCCCGCGCCGTTGGCGCCGAGCAGCGCCACGATCTTGCCTTCCGGCACTTCGAGCGAGACGCCCTTGAGCACCAGGATCACGTGATCGTAGATGACTTCGATATTGTTGACGGACAGAAGGCTCATGGTGCGGCTCGTGTTGGTGTTGCGGTTTCCAGCTTGCCTATTGGGTACTCCCTCTCCCTCTGGGAGAGGGTTGGGGTGAGGGCGGGCGCTGCCACGAAGTGAACGCGCTCGCTATTGCC
>NZ_JFJW01000067.1:9544-17863 GCF_000611125.1 Cupriavidus sp. SK-4 | reverse complement strand
CCCCCCCCCCCCGGGGGGGGGGGGGGGGGAGAACCCAGTCGGGATTCGGGCGGCCTCAGGACTTCGAACAAGCCGGCGTAATCCCCTTCTCCTTCGCGTACTGCGCCGCCGTGGCCTTGAACAGCGGGTGGATCAGGCTCTTGTTGCCCTCGATCCAGTCCGACACTACCACCCACTTGGTGCCATCCCACTGCTGGATCTTCACCTTGCCCGAGCCCTCGTGGTTGTCGCAGCTGGTCTTGATCTCGGGCAGCAGGCCGGTTGCGCCCAGTTGCTGCAGGCGCGCGTTGGTCAGGTTCAGGTTCTCGAAGGCCCAGCGCATCTGCTCGCCGGTCATGGGCTTGCCCTTGCCGAACTTGGCCTGCGCCACGCGCACCGCTTCCACCGTCACCACTGCCGCCGAAACGCCGCGGTTGTACAGCACCGAACCCACCTTGTTCTTGTCCTGCATATTGCCCTTGCCGCCACCGTAGACCACCTTCTCGATATCGGCGATCAGCGGCACGTTGCGGCCGGCCACGTTCCAGGTGGCGCTCATATAGCCCTTGGAGGCATCACCCGCCGGCACCGTGTCTTCTTCCGAGCCGGCCCACCACGAGCCGATTATCTTGTCGCGCGCAAAGCCCACCTTCTGCGCGGCCTTCAGCGCGGTCTGGTTCATCACGCCCCAGCCCCAGAAGATCACGTAGTCGGGGTTCTCCTGGCGGATCTTCAGCCACTGCGCGCCCTGCTCGTTGCCGGGGTGCGCCACCGGGATCTCCACCAGGTTGAACTTGCCCAGCTTGGCCTCGGCCTGCAGCGCCACGATCGGCTCCTTGCCATAGGCCGAGTCGTGATACAGGTAGACGATCTTCTTGCCGGCCAGCGAACCGCCGTTCTTCGAGGCCAGGTACTTGACGATGGCCGAGACCTGCATCTGGTACGTGGTCACCAGCGGGAACGCGTACGGGAACACCGAGCCATCCACCGCGTCGGTGCGGCCGTAGCCCATCATCACCAGCGGCACCTTGTCGGCGGCGGTCTTGTCGACCAGCGCGTACGAGATGCCGGTGGACATGGCGTGGTAGGCCGTGCCCTTGGTGGTGGCGTTCTTGGACTTCAGGCGTTCATAGCACTCCACGCCCTTGGCGTTGTTGTACTCGGTTTCGCACTCTTCCCACGACAGCTTGACGCCATTGACCCCGCCTTCCTTCAGGTTGACGTAGTTGAGGTAGTCGATGAAGCCGCCATACCAGGACTGGCCGTTGGCGCCATACGGCCCCACGCGGTAGCTTGGCAGCGCCACGAACTGCTCGTTGCTCTGCGCCATGGCCGGCGCCGCCGGCGCCAGCAGTGCCGCCGCGGCGCTGACCACCAGGGCGGCGCGTTGCACATTGCGAATCAGGTTGGTCATGACAGTCTCCATCGCCCTCAAGGGAGCGTTTCGTTATGCGTAAGCTTCAGAACTTCACACAGGAACTGCGGTAATACAGGCACCCCTCCCGTCAATGAGGGAACGGCCACAGCCTCAGCTTCTCCTTGGCGATCTGCCACAGCCGCGCCAGCCCGTGCGGCTCCACGATCAGGAAGAAGATGATCAGCCCGCCGAACACCATCAGCTGGATGTGCGACACGGTGGCATTGGTGAACGGCAGGTGCAGCAGCGCGGCCAGCGGCGGCAGCACGTTGTCCAGGAAGATCGGCAGCAGCAGGATGAAGGCCGCGCCCAGGAACGAGCCCAGGATGCTGCCCACGCCGCCGATGATGATCATGAACAGCACGCGGAACGACAGGTCCAGCGAGAAGCCGTCTGGCTCGACCGAGCCCAGGTAGCAGAACGCGTAGAGCGCGCCGGCCACGCCGCAGTAGAACGAGCTGACCGCGAACGCCAGCAGCTTGGTGCGCATCAGCGGGATGCCGATCACCTCGGCCGCCACGTCCATGTCGCGCACCGACATCCACGCACGCCCGGTGGCCGAGCGCACCAGGTTCTTGGCCGCCAGCGCCAGCACCGTGACGATGGCCAGCACGAACAGGTACTTCTTCACCGGGGTGTCGATGGCGACGCCGAACAGGTCCAGCCGCTGCGCCGTGATCACGCCCGACGAGCTGTTGTTGGAGAACCAGGGGAACTTGGTCAGCGCCCACACCACGAAGAACTGCGCCGCCAGCGTCGCCACCGCGAGGTAGAAGCCCTTGATGCGCAGCGACGGCAGGCCGAAGGCCACCCCTACCAGCGCCGCCGACAGCCCTGCCAGCAGGAATGACAGCAACACCGGGATGCCTTCGATGCGCAACTGGAAGTTGTAGGCCGCGTAGGCACCCACCGCCATGAAGGCCGCGGTGCCGAGCGACAGCTGGCCGGCATAGCCGGTCAGGATATTCAGCCCCAGCGCCGCCAGCGAAAAAATCAGGAACGGGATCAGGATGGCCGAGAACCAGTATTCCGACCCGACGAACGGGATCGCCACGAAGGCCACGGCCATCAGCACGGCAAAGCCGATGCGGTCCTGGCGGATGGGGAAGATCTGGCTGTCGGCGACGTAGCTGGTCTTGAACTGGCCGGCTTCACGATAAAACATGGTAAGTCTCCTGTGCGAAGTCGGTCAGACGCGATCGATGTGTTTCTCGCCGAACAGCCCCTCGGGCCGCACCAGCAGAAACAGCAAGGCAAACACATACGGGAACCACCCTTCGATGCCGCCGAAGTTGCCCCCGAACATCGACTGGAACACCGGCGGGATATAGATCTCGGCCAGCTTCTCCGAGGCGCCGATGATCAGCCCGCCGACGATGGCGCCGGGCACCGAGGTGAAGCCGCCCAGGATCAGCACCGGCAGCGCCTTGAGCGCGGTCAGCGTGAGCGCGAACTGCACGCCATTGCGCGAGCCCCACAGCATGCCGGCTACCAGTGCGACGAAACCCGCCACGCCCCATACGATGGCCCAGATGTTCTGCAGCGGGATGCCCAGCGACAGCGCCGCCTGGTGGTCGTCAGCGACCGCGCGCAGCGCGCGGCCGACCTTGGTGTACTGGAAGAACAGCGCCAGCGATCCAACCAGCACGCCGGCAATGGCCGCCGCCGCAATATCGAACTTGGACAGCACGATATTGAAGTTGGTCATGATCGACTCGATCGGCTCGTCGACGATGCCCAGGTTGATCGGGCGCACTTCATTGCCGAACAGCAGCGGCCCCAGGCCTTCAAGGAAGAACGACAGCCCGATGGTCGCCATGAACAGCGTGATCGGCGGCTGGTTGACCAGCTTGCGCAGCACGAAGCGCTCGGTGCTCATGCCGACCAGGATCATCACCACGAAGGCGCCGATCACCGCTGCCCACATCGGCAGGCCCTTGTCCATCAGCCCCACCACCGCCAGCGCGGCGAAGTAGACCATCGCGCCCTGGGCAAAGTTGAACACGCCCGAGGCCTTGTAGATCAGCACGAAGCCCAGCGCCACCAGCGAGTACATCAGGCCAGAGAGCAAGCCGCCGATCAGGATTTCAAAGAAGAACGTCATGGTTCAGAGCCTCAGTGCGAAGTGCCCAGGTACGCCTTGATCACGTCAGGGTTGCCCTTGACCTCTTCCGGCGTGCCGTCGCCGATCTTCTTGCCGTAGTCGAGCACCACCACGCGGTCGGAGATGTCCATCACCACGCCCATGTCGTGCTCGATCAGCACGATGGTGGTGCCGAACTGCCGGTTCACGTCCAGGATGAAGCGGCACATGTCCTGCTTCTCTTCCACGTTCATGCCGGCCATGGGCTCGTCCAGCAGCAGCATCGAGGGCTCGGCCGCGAGTGCGCGCGCCAGCTCCACGCGCTTCTGCAGGCCATACGGCAGGCGCCCCACCGGGGTCTTGCGGATCGACTGGATCTCGAGGAAGTCGATCACTTCTTCGACCTTCTGGCGATGGCGCATCTCTTCGTTGCGCGCCGGGCCCCACCACAGCGCGTGGGCGAACAGCCCGGTGCGGAACTGCGTGTTGCGCCCGGTCATGATGTTGTCCAGCACCGTCATGCCCTTGAACAGCGCGATGTTCTGGAAGGTGCGCGCAATGCCCTGGCGCGCCGCGGCGGTCGGGTGCATCTGCTTGCGCTCCTCGCCGCGGAACACGATGCGTCCCTGCTGCGGGTGGTAGACGCCGTTGATCACGTTGAGCATCGAACTCTTGCCGGCGCCGTTGGGGCCGATGATGGCGCGCACCTCGTGCTCGCACACATCGAACGAGATATCGGTCAGCGCCTTGACCCCGCCGAATGACAGCGAGATATGCTGCAGGTCCAGGATCACCTCGCCGCCGGTGCGCGCCTGCTCGCCGGTGCGCTGCGCGCGCTGCGTGCCGGGATGCGCACCGCTGTCATCCGTCAGTTCCGCAGGAGACATCGGCCCCATGGGCGCGATCGCGCCGCCGCTGCCGGCACCGCTGGCATCCGTGCGTGCCGTCCCCGCCCATTCGCGCTGCCCCGCGCCTTGCCAGGCTACTTGCGTCATCTTGCTGCCCTCGCTCATGCCGCGCGCGCCGCCACAGGCAGGCGCTTCGCATTGACCAGCTTCAGCGTGGCCGACACGCTGCCCTCGCGTCCGTCTTCAAACTTGACGCGCGTCTCGATGAACTGCTCGGACTTGCCCGCATAGAGCGCCTCCACCAGCACGCCGTATTTGTCGGCGATAAAGCCGCGGCGCACCTTGCGCGTGCGCGTGAGCTCGTCGTCGTCCGGATCCAGTTCCTTGTGCAGGACCAGGAAGCGTGCCACCTGCGATCCGGCCAGCATCGGGTCGTTGGCCAGGTCGGCATTCACCTGGTTCACGCACTCGCCGATCATTTCCAGCACCTCGGGCTGCGCGGCCAGGTCGACATAGCCGGCGTACGGCAGGTGGCGGCGCTCGGCCCAGTTGCCCACGGCCTCGAAGTCGATATTGATAAAGGCGCAGACCTGGTCGCGGTCGCTGCCGAAGGCCACCGCTTCCTTGATGTACGGGAAGAACTTGAGCTTGTTCTCGATGTACTTGGGCGCGAACATCGAGCCATCGGCCAGCTTGCCCACGTCCTTGGCGCGGTCGATGATCTTCAGGTGGCCGTCGGCGTCGATCACGCCGGCGTCGCCGGTCATGAAGTAGCCCTCGTCGTTGATGGCCTCGCGCGTGGCGTCGTCGCGCTTGTAGTAGGACTTGAGCAGGCCCACGCCGCGCACCAGCACCTCGCCGTTGTCGGCGATGCGGATTTCCATGCCCGGCGCCGCCGGGCCGACTGAATCGAACTTGACCTTGCCGTCAGGCTGCAGGCACACATAGGCGCAGGTCTCGGTCTGGCCGTAGAACTGCTTCAGGTTCACGCCGATCGAGCGGTAGAAGCGGAACAGGTCCGGGCCGATCGCCTCGCCCGCGGTATAGCCCACGCGGATGCGGCTCATGCCCAGCACATTGCGCAGCGGACCGTACACCAGCGCCTCGCCCAAGGCGTAGCGCGCGCGGTCCGCGAGCGATACCGGCTGGCCGTCAAGGATATCGGTGCCGCAGCGCTTCGCCACATCCATGGCCCAGTGAAACAGCTTGCGCTTGATCCAGCCCGCATCCTCCATGCGGATCATCACCTGCGTCAGCAGGCCTTCATAGATGCGCGGCGGCGCAAAGTAGTAAGTGGGGCCGATCTCGCGCAGGTCGGTCATCACCGTTTCGCGCGATTCCGGGCAGTTCACCGTGAATCCCGCCACCATCGCCTGCGCGTACGAGAACAGGTTGTCGCCCACCCATGCCATCGGCAGGGAGGACAGCACGTCGTCGTCCGCGCTGAGCTTGTCGAAGGCGCAGCCGTTGCGCGCCGCGCCGATCAGGCCGTAGTGCGAATGGCACACGCCCTTGGGCTTGCCGGTAGTGCCGGAGGTATAGAGGATGATCGCGGTGTCGTCGGGCTGGCCGGCGGCGATGGCCTCGTCATAGAAGCCCGGATGCGCCTGGTCGAACTCGCGGCCCAGTTCCTGCAGCCGTTCATAAGACATCAGCGACGGGTGGTCGTAGTCCATCAGGCCGCGCGGGTCTTCAAAGATGACGTGGCGCACGGCGCGGCCGGACTCGGCCAGCTGCGCTTCCACTTCCAGTAGCTTGTCGACCTGCTCCTGGTCCTCGACGATGGCGAACTCGATCTCCGCATCGTTGAGCACGTAGACCATCTCGTTGGCGATGGCGTCCTGGTACAGCGGCACCGGCACGCCGCCCAGCGCCTGCGCCGCGGTCATGGCCCAGTACAGCCGCGGGCGGTTGTCGCCCACCACCGCCAGGTTCATGCCGCGCCTGAAACCGAGCGCGGCCAGCCCGCAAGCCAGTGCCCTCACCTGCTGCGCCGCCTGGGCCCAGCTGTATGTCTGCCAGATGCCGAGATCCTTCTCGCGGTGAGCCGGATGATCCGGCCGCTGCTGGGCGTGCGCCAGCAGCCATCGCGGGAAGGTCGTCGCCGACGATTCCTGCATCGCTGTCTCCTGTCCCTCCGGCGTGGGGATCCACGCCCGGTGTCAAGCGCCGGTCCGGTCGTTATACTTGGCTTGCTCTGCCCGGCAGCATCCGCCGCCTGGCATCAAGCCCGGTGTGCCTTGCATCAGGCCGCCGGGAAAGCGTTTTCGCCTTTCCCCGGCGTGCCGCTGGTGGCACCCGCGGTTCCGTTGTGATCGTACGATAGCCCATGCCAACAACCCCGGTTGTCACGCCGGTGACAATTCCGGGTTAATCCCTACCGGAGCAATTCCAGGCCATGCTGAACGATTTCGTCGACCGCTGCGTGTGGGCAGCAGACCTGAGCCCCGAGCAGCGCGAGCGCGTGCGCCGCGCCATGTTCGTGCACGAGTACACCCAGGGCGACTACGTCTGTCACAAGGGTGACATGGCCGAGCACTGGATGGGCGTGCTCGAAGGCATCGTCAAGATCACCACGGTGTCGCCCTCGGGCAAGTCGGTCACCTTCACCGGCGTGCCCACCGGCGGCTGGTTCGGCGAAGGCGCGGTGCTCAAGTCGGAAATCCGCAAGTACGACGTGATGGCGCTGCGCCGCTCGACCATCGCCTTCCTGCCGCGCGACACTTTTCTGTGGTTGCTGGATACGAGCCTGCCGTTCACGCGCTTCCTGCTGACCCAGTTCAACGAACGCCTGGGACAGTTCATCGCGGCGGTGGAATATGAGCGGCTGCTCGACATCGATTCGCGCGTGGCGCGCGCTGTGTCGTCGCTGTTCAATGAGCACCTGTATCCGGGGATCGGCAAGACGCTGGAGATCTCGCAGGAAGAGATCGGCCTGCTCGCTGGCATCTCGCGCCAGCGCGCCAACCAGGCGCTCAAGGTGCTGGAACAGCAGGGCCTGGTGCGGGTGGACTACGGGGTGATCGAGGTGCTGGACCTGGAGGGGTTGCGGCAGTACGGCGAATAACATGGCCAGCGCCATCGACGACGCCACGCTGCAGGCCTATCGCGAGACGCACTACCGCGTGCTGGGCGACCAGCCGATGGTATTGCGGATAGACCAACCCAGCGCCCCGCTGGCGGCGCTGCACCGCGCGCTGGGCGTGGCAGCGAGCGCCTTCATTACCGCCGCCAACCCGTTCAGCCTGCGCTGCGACGACGACGCCAACGCAAAGCGCCAGCAAGCGCTGGCGCAAGACTTGGCAAGGATGGGATTGCGCGCAATCGAAGCCGCCGGCGAGCATCCACGCAACGGCTGGCCGGCCGAGCCGAGCTTCCTGGTGCCGGGGCTGTCGCTGGCGGATGCACGGGCACTCGGCGAGAAATACGAACAGAACGCGGTGGTCTGGAGCGGCGCGGACGCGGTGCCGCGGCTGGTGCTGCTGCGCTGAACGCCGGGCCGGGCGGTGGTGCGGGCCGGCGCCTCAGCCGGTGCGGCGATCAGTGGCCGTGATGACCGCGATGGCCGTGATGACCGCGATGCCCATGGCCGTGGTGGCGATAGTGATGATGCCGATGATAGTGGTGATGGCGGCCGCGCCACTCATGGCGGCCATACCAGCGACGGCCATCCCAATAACGGTCGCCATGCCAGCCGTGATGGCGCGGCGCATACACCACGTGCGGCGGGGGTGCCACATAGACCGGGGCCGGCGCCGCATAGACCGGCGCGCCGATCTGCACGCCCACATCCACATGAGCCATCGCCGAACGGGCCGCCAGCAGGGACATTGCGCCCGCGAGCAGCGCAGCAAAGAGAATCGGGTGAGCCATGGAGCTTGTCTTGTCGTAAACGGAATGGGTGCACTCTACCGCGCATTCCTGTTACCGGATGCGGCGGAGTGTTTCGGCATATAACGCCGTGTAAGCGGGATTTGGCGGTAACCGGAACC
>NZ_JFJW01000067.1:0-9505 GCF_000611125.1 Cupriavidus sp. SK-4 | reverse complement strand
CAGGCGGCCGCCGTACCACGCGGCAAGTGCCGGGCAGCTTACTTGCTATAGACGTACACGCCGCGCCCCGTCTTGCGGCCCAGGTAGCCGGCAGCCACCATCTCGCGCATCAGCATCGCCGGGCGGTACTTCGGATCGGCAAACTCCGTGTACAGCACTTCCATCACGGCCAGCATGGTGTCCAGGCCGATCATGTCAGCCAGCGCCAGCGGCCCGATCGGGTGGTTGCAGCCCAGCTTCATGCCTTCGTCGATCTCTTCCGGCGAGGCCAGGCCTTCGCCCAGCACGCAGAAGGCCTCGTTGATCATCGGGCACAGGATGCGGTTGACGACGAAGCCCGGGCTGTTCTTGACCGTGATCGGGTACTTGCCCAGTTGCTTCGACAGGGCCTCGACGGCGGCGTGGGTGGCGTCGCTGGTCTGCAGGCCGCGGATCAGTTCCACCAGCGCCATCACCGGCACCGGGTTGAAGAAGTGCATGCCGATAAAACGGTCGGCGCGCGAGGTCACGGCGGCCAGCTTGGTGATCGAGATCGACGAGGTGTTGGACGCGATGATCACGTCCTCGCCGACGATGCTGTCGATCTGCTTGAGAATCTTGACCTTCAGGTCATAGTTCTCGGTGGCGGCCTCGATCACGATATCGGTGGCCTTGAGATCGTCATACGAGGTGCTGCCCTTGATGCGCGCCAGCGCGCTGGCCTTGTCGGCCTCGGTCAGCTTTTCCTTCTTGATCAGCCGGTCCAGGCTGCCCGCCACGGTGGCAACACCCTTCTGCACGGCGGCATCGCTGATGTCGACCATCACCACGTTGAGACCCACCACTGCGCAGGCCTGGGCGATGCCATTGCCCATGGTGCCGGCACCGACGATGCCCACTGTCCTGATGCTCATCTTGTCTTCCTCTGCTTGGTTGGATTGCTGATAAATCGGTTCAGGCGCGGGTTCAGGCGCCCTGCTCGCGCAGCGCGGCAATGATGCGCTCGGCATGGCCCTTGAGCTGTTCCGGGTCCTGCATCTCGCGCGCGTGGCCGCGCAGGGCGCTGTCGGCATAGCGCGGCACGATATGGAAATGCACGTGCGGCACGGTCTGGCCCGCGGCCGCGCCGTTGAACTGGCCGATGGAGATGCCGTCGGGCGCAAACGCCGCGCGCACCGCGCGCGCCACCCGCTGCGTGGCGACGATGGCGGCCTGCGCGCCCTGCTCGGACAGGTCGAACAGGTTGACCGCGGCTTCCTTGGGCACCACCAGCGTATGGCCGTCGGCCTGCGGCATGATGTCCATGAAGGCGATGGTGTCGTCGTCCTCGTAGACCTTGATGCACGGCAGCTCGCCGCGCAGGATCTTCGCGAAGATATTGGTCGGGTTGTACTGGGTGTCCATGATCTTTGGCTTGCAGTTGTCTCGAATACGTTTGCCGTGGCGCGACCGCCGGCGCAGCCTTCGAGTGTAACGCAGGGCGGCCCTTCACTGCGGCCGCCCTGCGCGGTAATCGGGCACTGCTTGCTGCGCGGTGCCGCCGGCTCTACATATTGCGCCGGTACTGCCCGCCCACCTCGAACAGCGCATGGGTGATCTGCCCCAGCGAGCAAACCCGCACCGCGTCCATCAGCACCGCGAATACGTTCTGGTTGTCGATCACGGCCTGGCGCAACTGCGCCAGCATGGCCGGCGCCTCGGCCGCATGGGCCTGCTGGAACGCCTGCAGGCGGCTGAGCTGGCTCTGCTTCTCGGCCTCGCTGGAGCGCGCCAGCTCCAGCTTCTGCGGGGTCGGGTCGCCGTCCGGGTTGCGGAACGTGTTCACGCCGATGATGGGCAGCGTGCCGTCGTGCTTGAGCTGCTCGTAGTAGAGCGACTCTTCCTGGATCTTGCCGCGCTGGTAGCCGGTCTCCATCGCGCCGAGCACGCCGCCGCGCTCGGCGATGCGCTCGAACTCCTGCAGCACCGCCTCTTCCACCAGGTCGGTCAGCTCTTCGATCAGGAAGCTGCCCTGGCTGGGGTTCTCGCACCTGGCCACGCCCCACTCGCGGTTGATGATCAGTTGGATCGCAAGCGCGCGGCGCACCGATTCGCCGGTGGGCGTGGTGATGGCCTCGTCGTAGGCGTTGGTGTGCAGCGAGTTGCAGTTGTCGTAGATCGCGATCAGCGCCTGCAGCGTGGTGCGGATATCGTTGAAGTCGATCTCCTGGGCATGCAGCGAGCGGCCCGAGGTCTGGATATGGTATTTCAGCTTCTGGCTGCGCTCGTTGGCGCCGTACTTGTCGCGCATGGTCACGGCCCAGATGCGGCGCGCGACGCGGCCAAGCACGCTGTACTCGGGGTCCATGCCGTTGGAGAAGAAGAACGACAGGTTGGGCGCGAAATCGTCGATATGCATGCCGCGCGCCAGATACGCCTCCACATAGGTGAAGCCGTTGGACAGCGTGAACGCCAGCTGCGAGATCGGGTTCGCGCCGGCCTCGGCAATGTGGTAGCCGGAGATCGACACCGAGTAGAAGTTGCGCACCTGGTGGTGGACAAAGTACTCCTGGATATCGCCCATCACCTTGAGCGAGAACTCGGTGGAGAAGATGCAGGTGTTCTGGCCCTGGTCTTCCTTGAGGATGTCGGCCTGCACCGTGCCGCGCACGTTCTGCAGCACCCAGGCGCGGATCTTGGCTTCCTCGTCCGCGGTGGGCTCGCGCTGGTTGTCGGCGCGGAACTTGTCGAGCTGCTGGTCGATGGCGGTGTTCATGAACATCGCCAGGATGGTCGGGGCCGGGCCGTTGATGGTCATCGACACCGAGGTGCTCGGGCTGGTCAGGTCGAAGCCGTCGTACAGCACCTTCATGTCATCGAGGGTGGCGATCGACACGCCGGAGTTGCCGACCTTGCCGTAGATGTCGGGGCGCACGTGCGGGTCTTCGCCATACAGCGTGACCGAGTCGAACGCGGTCGACAGGCGCTTGGCGTCCATGCCCTCGGACACCAGCTTGAAGCGACGGTTGGTGCGGAAGGCATCGCCCTCGCCGGCGAACATGCGGGTGGGGTCCTCGTTCTCGCGCTTGAAGGCGAACACGCCGGCGGTGTACGGGAAGCTGCCGGGCACGTTCTCGCGCATCAGCCACTTCAGCACCTCGCCGTCATCCTCGAAGCGCGGCAGCACCACCTTGCGCACCTTGGTGCCAGACAGCGTGGTGGTGACCAGCCCGGTGCGGATCTCCTTGTCGCGGATCCTGACCACGTACTCGTCGCCGCTGTAGGCTTCGCGCATCTGCGGCCACATCGCCAGCAGCTTGCGCTCGACCTGGCCCAGCGCGCTGTCGCGTTCGGCGGCCAGCGCGTCCAGCGCCGCGCCATCGCCTTGCGCGGCCTGCAGCATGCGGCTGGATTCACGCAGCTGCTGGCGCTCGCGCGCCAGGCGGCTTTGGGTCATCACGCGGCGGTGGTAGGCGCGCACGGTATCGGCCAGCTCGGCCAGGTAGCGGCTGCGCGCCGGCGGCACGATCACATTCTGGCCGGTGGAGATGCGCCCCGCCTGCGCCGGCAGCACGCCCGGCTGCAGCTTCAGGCCGCGTTCGGCCAGCGCCGCGCGCAGCCCCTGGTACAGCATGGTCACGCCATCGTCATTGAAGCGCGACGCCTGCGTGCCGTAGACCGGCATGTCCTCGGCCTTGCCGTGCCACTGCTCGCGGTTGCGCTGCACCTGCTTGGCGACATCGCGCCACGCGTCCTGCGCGCCCTTGCGGTCGAACTTGTTGATGGCGACGAAGTCGGCAAAGTCCAGCATGTCGATCTTCTCGAGCTGGCTGGCCGCGCCGAACTCGGGCGTCATCACATAGAGCGACAGGTCCACGTGCGGCACGATGGCTGCATCGCCCTGGCCGATGCCCGAGGTCTCGACGATCACCAGGTCGAAGCCCGCCACCTTGCACGCGGCGATCACGTCCGGCAGCGCCTGCGAGATCTCGGAGCCCGCCTCGCGCGTCGCCATCGAGCGCATGAAGATGTTCGGGTGGTTGATCGCGTTCATGCGGATGCGGTCACCCAGCAGCGCGCCGCCAGACTTGCGCCGCGACGGGTCGATCGAGATCACGGCGATGGAGAGCGCATCCTGCTGGTCCAGCCGGAAGCGGCGGATCAGTTCGTCGGTCAGTGACGACTTGCCGGCGCCGCCGGTGCCGGTGATGCCGAGCACCGGGATCGATGCCTGCGTTGCCTGCGCATGCATCGCGTCCACCAGCGCGGGATCGGCCTTGCCGTTCTCCAGCGCGGTAATCAGTTGTGCCAGCGCACGGCGGTCGCCGCCGGTGACAGGTTCAAGCGAGGCCGGCGCATAGCGCGACAGGTCGATGTCGCAGCGCTGCACCATGTCGGCAATCATGCCGGCCAGGCCCATGCGCTGGCCGTCCTCGGGGCTGAAGATGCGCGCCACGCCGTAGGCCTGCAGCTCGCGGATCTCGTCCGGCACGATCACGCCGCCGCCGCCGCCAAAGACCTGAATGTGCTCGCCGCCCTTCTCGCGCAGCAGGTTGACCATGTACTTGAAGAACTCGACATGCCCCCCCTGGTAGCTGGAAATCGCGATGCCCTGCGCGTCTTCCTGCAGCGCCGCCGTCACCACTTCCTCGACCGAGCGGTTGTGGCCGAGGTGGACCACCTCGCAGCCATGCGACTGCAGGATGCGACGCATGATGTTGATCGAGGCGTCATGGCCATCGAACAGCGACGCCGCCGTGACAAAGCGCACCTTGTTGACCGGACCGCGGCCCTGCGCGGTGGGCTTGGGCTGGGGCGCACCGCGGCGCACATCATGCACATCGGAAAGGTCGGTCATTGTCTCCACCGTTTCTGGTGTTGGCTGCTGCCGCGGTGTGCGCCGGACGTGCCGTTCTGTGCCGGCTTGGCTGCAAATGCGCGGGCTGCGCCCCGGGTCGGGGCCGATCGATTATATGAAGTTGACGCTAACGTAAAGCAATGGGGCGGAACCCCGAGACCGGTGTGCGTGGGACGGGGCTGTCCCTATAGAGTAGGCGCCCGCGGCAGGCGCCGCGCAAGCGCCCGGGCAAACAAAAGGCCACCCGCAGGTGGCCGTTCCGGCAAAGCGTGAGTGGCCGCTCAGGCCCAGATCCTGGGGCACTCCCCGAATGCATCCGTGCTGTGCTCCTCCACCCGGTGCCGCATCACCCGCAGCCACGCCGCCAGCCGCCGCAGCGACCACGGCGCCGGCACCTGTGCCAGCGTGAAGCGCGCGCCCGCGCCATCGCCCGACAGCCACACACGGTAGCCCTCCGGCAACGGCAGTTCGGCGCCCGGCTCCAGCCAGATGTCGTTGGGATTGCCTTCCACCGTTACCCACAGCTTGCCCGCCGCCGCGCAGACGGTCTGCCCGTAACCGGCGCGCCAGCTCACTGGCTGTCCGGGCTCGTCCAGTTCGAAAGTCCGTAGTTCGCGCATGTCGCACTCCTCATCAGCCCGGCGGTCTGGTCCGGTGCCGACTCCTGGATGCCGAATGACCACAGGAGCCGGCGCCTTTCTCCGCCACGCTTCCATTATTCGCATCCCTCACTACAATCCCATGTACAGTTGTGAACAGTTTTCGATGAACTGTTCAGTAGTTTTCCCTGACAGTTGCGTCCTCCGGTTTCCCCCGGCTGCCCTGCCTTATGAAACTAATCTTAGATGCTTCTACCGGAATTCCACTGACCGATCAGATCGTCAATGGCGTGAAGTCGTGGATCGGCAACCGCGAGGCTCGGCCTGGCGCAAAGCTGCCGTCGATCCGTCAGCTGGCAGCCGCGAACGGCATCAGCCGCTTCCCGGTGATCGAAGCCTATGACCGGCTGGTATCGCAGGGGCTGCTGGATTCGCGCCAGGGTTCGGGCTTCTATGTGGCGGACAGTCCGCTGGCGGGGCGCTCAGCGTGCGGCTGGTCGGATCCGAGCCTGGCCGAGGATCTTTCCGACCACATCCTTGAACAATTCAACCACCCCAGCGGCACGCTCAAGCTGGCCGGCGGCTTCGTGCCGGAGACCTGGCGCGACGTTGAGGGGCTGACACAGGCGATCCGCGCGATCTCGCGCAACGAGATCGACAGCGTGATCCACTACGCCACGCCGATGGGGCATCCGGAACTGCGCCGCCAGGTGTTGCTGCGCGTGCGCCAGCTGGGCATCGCCGCCGAACTGCCGCAAGTGCTGATCACCACCGGTGCCAGCCAGGCGCTGGACCTGGTGGTGCGCCACCTGCTCAAGCCCGGCGATACGGTGTTCGTGGAAGATCCCGGCTACTACAACCTGTTCGGCCTGCTGCGGCTGCACGGGGTGCAGCTGGTGGGCGTGCCGCACACGCCCAACGGCCCCGACCCGGACGCCACCGAAGCGCTGCTGCGCCAGCACAAGCCCAAGCTGTTCTTCACCAACAGCGTGCTGCAGAACCCGACCGGGTCGACACTGGCGCCGCCGGTGGCATTCCGGCTGCTGGAGCTGGCGCGCCGGCATGGCTTCCGCTTTGTCGAGGACGATATCTTCTCGGACTTCCAGACCCACTTCACCGACCGGCTGGCCACGCTGGACCAGCTTGAGCACGTGATCTACATCGGCGGCTTTTCCAAGACGGTGTCGGCATCGCTGCGGGTCGGCTACCTGGTGGCTGACAAGGCGCTGGTCAAGGACCTGGTCGACGTGAAGGTGCTGACCAGCGTGGCCGGCTCGCACTTCGCGGAAGCAGTCACGGCGGCGCTGCTGGAACGCGGCGGCTACCGCAAGTATGTGGAGCGGCTGCGCCTGCGCGTGCGCGAGGCCTGCGCCAATGCCGTGCGGCAGCTGACCGGCAACGGCTGGGAGGTGTTCTGCCAGCCGTCCGGCGGCAACTTCCTGTGGGCGCGCCCGCCCGGCATCGAGGATTCGCGCGAACTGGTGACGCTGGGCGAGGAATACGGCGTGACGCTGGCACCGGGCAACTACTTCCGCCCGGGCGGCGAGACCTCGGCATGGATCCGGATCAACGCCGCCTATGCCAACGAGCCGCGCGCGGTAGCCTTCATGAAGGCCGCGGCCGAGCGCGGCAACTGAGGGAGTTCAGCCGCCGTGGTTATGCAGCACGGCGTTGCGCCGCGCGTAGGAGAAGTAGATCACCAGCCCCACCGCCAGCCACACCAGGAAGGCAATCCAGGTCAGCACCTGCAGATGCGCCATCAGGAACAGGCAGAAGCCGATCGACAGCAGCGGCACCACCGGCACGCCCGGGCAACGGAATGCGCGCGGCAGTTCCGGGCGCGTCTTGCGCAGCACCAGCACCGCCACCGAGATCAGCGTGAAGGCCGCCAGCGTGCCGATATTGATCAGCTCGGCCAGCACGTTCAGCGGCACGAAGGCGGCAATCGCGGCAAACACGACGCCCACGGTCCAGGTGGCGAAGTACGGCGTGGCATGCACCGGGTGCACTGACGACAGCCGCTCGGGCAGCAGGCCGTCGCGCGACATCGCAAAGATCACGCGGGTCTGGCCGTAGGTCATCACCAGGATCACCGTGGTCATGCCCAGGATCGCGCCCAGGTCGACAAAGCCCGCCACCCAGTTCTGGCCCGCGAACTGCAGCGCCAGCGAGACCGGGTGGTCCACGCCGGCAAACTTCGCGAACGGCACGATGCCGGTCATGATGGCGGCCACCACCACATACAGCACCGTGCACACCGCCAGCGAACCGATGATGCCGATCGGCAGGTCGCGGCGCGGGTTGCGCACCTCTTCCGCGGCCGAGGTCACCGCGTCGAAGCCGATAAAGGCAAAGAACACCAGCGCCGCCGCATTGAAGATGCCGGCAAAGCCGAATGGCGCGAACGGCTGCCAGTTGGCCGGCTGCACATGCCACACGCCCACCGCGATAAACAGCAGCACCACGCCGATCTTGATCGCCACCATCAGGTTGTTGATGCGCGTGGATTCGCGCACGCCGTATGACACCACCCAGGTGATGGCCAGCATGATCAGGCACGCCGGCAGGTTCAGCATGGTCTTCACCCCCGGCACGGACCCTGGCGCCGCGCTCAGCGCCGCCGGCAGCTTCAGCCCGAAGCCCGCCATCAGCGACTGGAAGTAGCCCGACCACCCCACCGACACGGCGGACGTGGCCAGCCCGTATTCCAGCAGCAGGTCCCAGCCGATCATCCACGCGACGATCTCGCCCAGCGTGGCATAGCTGTAGGTATAGATCGATCCCGACACCGGGATCGCCGAGGCAAACTCCGCGTAGCACAGCGCGGCAAAGCCGCACGCCAGCGCCGCGATCACGAACGACACCGTCAGCGCCGGCCCCGCGGTCAGCGCGCCGGTGCCGGTCAGCACGAAAATGCCGGTGCCGATGATGGCGCCGATGCCCATCATCACCAGGTCGATCGGACCCAGCACCTTCTTCAGGCCGTCATCGCGCGCGACGGCCAGCATCGCGTCGATGTCCTTGGTGCGAAACAAACTCATTCAGACTCCCTGCAACTGTGCACGCGGCGGCAAGGCGCGCGGGCCCGGAAAAAGGGCGGTAGTTTACGCCCGCCGCGGCGCGAAGGCGTCACATTGCGCGCCCGCGCGCGGCAGGCACGTCATCGAATGATAGGAAAGGCCAAGCAGCCTCCCTAGCGAGAGTCCTCAAGTATCTCTATGGAAAAGGGCCCGCTGGAACAAGGGAGAAACCGGAGCGCCGAGGTCCTTGCGCCAAGCTGGCGCCCGCAGCGCGGTATAGCCGCGCTCAGGCGTGCATGAGGATATTCACCAGTCGCCCGAACGGATCACGCACATAGAAACGGCGCACGCCCCACGGCTCGTCGACCGGGCCGTATTCGATGGCAAAGCCCGCGGTCACCATGCGGCGATGCGCCTCATTGACATCGTCAACCTCTATGGATAGATCCGGCACGGGTGTACCGCTGCCACCCTCCGACGCCACGCTGACCTGAACGGACATGGCGGTGTCGCGGCCATAAGTCTGGATCCACCCGTGATCCATCAGCAGGTCAAGACCAAGGACGTCCTGGTAGAAGGCACGCGCAAGCGAAGGCTCCGCGGCCGAGATATTGGCGACGATACGTCTGACGTTCATCCCTTACCTCCTTGAAAAAGCGGCCGCTGGCGCCTGAACGGAGCGGGGACCGTCAACCGGTCCCCGCCCGATAGGCACGACAACTACTTCGCCACTGGCATGGTGAACTCAGCCCCCTTGGCGATCGAATCCGGCCAGCGCTGCATCACGCTCTTGTAGCGCGTGTAGAAGCGCACGCCCTCTTCGCCATAGGCATGGTGGTCGCCGAACAGCGAGCGCTTCCACCCGCCAAACGAGTGCCACGCCATCGGCACCGGAATCGGCACGTTGATGCCCACCATGCCGATCTGGATCTGCCGCGCAAACGCGCGCGCAATGCCGCCGTCGCTGGTGTAGCACGACACGCCGTTGCCGTATTCATGCGCATTGATCAGCGACACCGCTTCGGCAAAGTCATGCACACGCACTACCGACAGCACCGGGCCGAAGATCT
>NZ_JFJW01000066.1:66262-100197 GCF_000611125.1 Cupriavidus sp. SK-4 | reverse complement strand
TGTCTGCAGCAGAGAAACGAGATTATGCAGAACTTTCTTCGTTTCGTCAACCGTTTCAGCATCTTTTTTTGCTGCGGTCAGCGCTGCAAACTTCGCTGCGCCAACCCTTCCGGTCGACCCCGCAACCCTTGCTGCGTCTGCTTTGCAGCGCTGCGTTGTGTGTTGCGAGGGGGCGAATAGTAGGCCGGATTCACGCACCTTGCAACAACTTTGTCACAAGGATCCGCTAGGGGTTCCGGGGATTATGTCGTAAGCCGTTGAGTGGCAAAGGAAATCCCGGAAAAGACGAGTGCGGGAGAAACTTAATACCCCCGCACGGCTCTCAGGTATTCCCTGATCCAGGCCTTAACGATGCTGGAAATTCGGGCTGCGCTTCTCGACGAAAGCGGCCATGCCTTCCTTCTGGTCTTCGCTGGCGAAGGTGGCATGGAACAGCCGGCGCTCGAAGTGCACGCCTTCGGCCAGCGTGGTCTCGTAGGCAGCGTTGACCGACTCCTTGATCATCATGACCACCGGCAGCGAGAACCCGGCGATGGTATCGGCGGCCGCCAGCACTTCGTCCAGCAGCTTGTCGGCCGGCACCACGCGCGACACCAGGCCCGAGCGCTCGGCTTCGGCGGCGTCCATCATGCGCGAGGTCAGGCACAGGTCCATGGCCTTGGCCTTGGACACCGCGCGCGGCAGGCGCTGGGTGCCGCCGGCGCCGGGCATGGTGCCCAGCTTCACCTCGGGCTGGCCGAACTTGGCCGAATCTGCCGCGATGATGATGTCGCACATCATCGCCAGCTCGCAGCCGCCGCCCAGCGCATAGCCGGCCACGCCGGCAATCACCGGCTTGCGGATCTTGCGGATGGTTTCCCAGTTGCGGGTGATGTAATCGCCCTTGTACACATCCATGAAGGAATACTTGGCCATCATGCCGATGTCGGCGCCGGCGGCGAAGGCGCGCTCGCTGCCGGTAATGACGATGGCGCCGATGCCCTCATCCTGGTCGAAGGCGGTCAGCGCGGCACCAAGCTCGTCCATCAGCGCATCATTGAGCGCGTTCAGGGCCTTCGGGCGGTTCAGCGTGACAAGGCCAACACGGCCACGGGTCTCGACCAGGATGTTTTCGTACGGCATGTCTTCTCCTATGTATTTGCAGGCGGATGGCACCGTCGCCACCGGCTGCGGGCTATTCTGCCACCGGTTGCGGCGTGGCGCCGCCTAGAGCATATGCGCCAGGAATTCGCGGGTGCGCGCGTGAGCTGGTGCCCCGAACACTTCCTCAGGCCGCCCTTCCTCAAGAATCCTGCCCTCATCCATAAACACCACATGGTTTGCCACTTCCCGCGCAAACCCCATCTCATGCGTGACGACCAGCATGGTCATATGTTCTTCGGCCAGTTGCCGCATGGTGCGCAGCACCTCCCCGGTCAGCTCCGGGTCCAGCGCCGAGGTCGGCTCGTCGAACAGCATGATGTCGGGCTCCATCGCCAGCGCCCGCGCAATCGCCACCCGCTGCTTCTGGCCGCCGGACAGGCGCGCCGGGTAGCTGTCCCGCTTGGCCAGCAGGCCGACCTTGCGCAGCAGCTCTTCGGCCTTGGGCACCACCGCATCGCGCGCCAGTCCCTTGACGGTCATCGGGGCTTCGATGATGTTCTGCAGCACCGTCATGTGCGGAAACAGATTGAACGACTGGAACACCATGCCCATCTTCCGGCAGATGCGGCGCACTTCCGCGTCTGCCACATATTTGGCTGCGCCGCCGGGGCCCGCTGCCGCCAAGGCCTCGCCTTCGATCTCGATGGTGCCGCGGTCGATCACTTCGAGATGATTCAGGCAGCGCAGCAAGGTACTCTTGCCCGAGCCCGAGGGCCCGATCACCGCGGTGACATCCCCCTTGCGCAAGGTCAGGGAGACACCGCGCAAGACCTCCAGTGACCCGAACGCTTTGAACAGATCCCGCGCCGCGATCATGATGCCGGGCGCATTGTGGGAATTGGCGCCGGTCGGGCTAGTCATCATGTTTGGCATAGCGTTTTTCGAGATTCTGGAAGAACCAGGTCAGAATCAGCGTCATCACCAGATAGAAGAGCGCGGCGACCAGGAAAGGCGTGGTGGTGAAATCACGCTGCACGATGCCGCGCGCGGTGCGAAGAATATCGTTGAGTGCCAGCACGTAGATCAGGGACGTGTCCTTGATCAGCGTAATGGTTTCATTGCTGACCGGCGGCAACACCCGGCTGACCATCTGCGGCAGCACGACCCGCCGCATGGTCTGGAAATAGGTCATGCCCAGCGCCTTGCTGGCCTCATACTGGCCGCGATCGACCGACTTGATCCCGGCGCGGAAGATTTCCGCGAAATAGGCCGCGTAGTTCAGGGCGAAGGCCACCACCGCCGCGGGAAAGTCAGGCAGGCGCACGCCGATGACCGGCACGAACGGCAGCGCGAAATAGATAAACAGCATCTGCAGCATCAGCGGCGTGCCGCGCATCAGCCAGATATAGCCATTGACCAGGCCGCTCAGCCACGGCCATGACGAGATGCGTGCCAGCGCCAGCGCAAGCCCCAGCGGCACCGACAGGGCAAGCGTGATGGCGAATAGTGTGAGCGTGACTTGCGCACCCTGCGCCAATGGCGCCAGAAGAGATAAGACGTAGTCCATGCTCGCGCGAAACAGAAGGAGGTAGGATCCCAGGCGCCGGGCCGGCGCGTGAGTCCGGATGTGGCGCGGCGCCCTGCCGGAACGGCCTAGGGCGCCGCGCAGCGTCTGGATTACTTGGTGATGTCAGTGCCGAACCACTGGGTGGCGATGCGGGCGGCCGTGCCATCCTGCTTCATGGAAGCCAGGGTCTTGTCGAGCTTGCCGAGCAGCTCGGCGTCATCCTTGCGCACGCCGACGCCATATTCTTCCGTGCCGAAGTTTTCCTCCAGCACCTTGTATTCGCCGGCACGCTTGCTGATCAGGTAGCGGCCCACCACTTCATCCACCACAATTGCGTCGAGGCGGCCGGTCGACAGGTCCATCAGCGCCGTCACGTTATCGCCGAAGGTCTTGAGTTCCTTCAGGCTGGCGGCGACCTGGCTTTCCTTCTTGATCGCATCCACCGCGCTGCTGCCGTCCTGCGCGCCGACGATGCGGCCGGCCAGGTCGGCCTTGGCCTTCACCGGCGAGCTGGCGCCGACGATGACGATCTGGTGGTTCGTCATATAGGGCGCGGTGAAGCTGATGTTCTTCTTGCGCTCTTCCGTAATGGTCAGCCCGTTCCACAGCACATCCACGCGCTTGCCGTTGAGTTCCGCCTCCTTGGCGCTCCAGTCGATCGGCTTGAACTCGACCGTCATGCCGAGACGGCGGCTGGCCTCTTTGGCCATGTCGATATCGAAGCCGACCAGCTCGTTGTTGTTATCGCGAAAACCCATGGGCGGGAAGTTGTCGTCCAGGCCGACAATGATCTTGGTGGCCGTGTCGGCGCCGGCAGCAGGGGCCGCTTCTTTCTTGCCGCACGCCGCAAACAGGGCCACGGACGAAATCAGGAGTAATGCAGCGATCTTCTTCATAGGAATTCCAATGCGAATAGGCGAGCATGCCGGGATCCGCACATAGATGTCGGCCGGCAGGTTTCAGATTGTTGTTGGCAGCGCGATTATAGAGCGACGCCCGCGCCCGGCATTGCGGACCCTGCCAGCATTGGACGCGCGCCAACCGGCCGCCAAAAAATAGTGCTAACATTTGCCGACCGACTGGTCGGTTTATTTAAGAGGCGCCGTCGACAACAGCCGCCCGCGCCGACCGCGACAATATATCCGGCAGGAGACAACCCAATGCCCCCGATGTCCACCTCCGCTGGCCAGCCGGTCAGCATCGACGCCGGCCCGGTCTTGCTGCAATGGCAGGGCCCGGTGGCCGTGATCACCCTGAACCGCCCCGACAAGCTCAACAGCTTCACCCGCGCGATGCACCAGGCGCTGCAGCAGGCGCTCGACCATGTCGAGGCCGGCGGCGCGCGCGCCCTGCTGCTGACCGGTGCGGGCCGCGGCTTCTGCGCCGGCCAGGACCTGGCCGACCTGGATTTCACGCCCGGGCACATGACCGACCTGGGCGAGCTGATCGATACCTGGTTCAACCCGCTGATCCGCCGGCTGCAGGCCCTGCCGCTGCCGGTGGTGGCCGCGGTCAACGGTACCGCGGCCGGTGCCGGCGCCAACCTGGCGCTGGCCTGTGACATGGTGCTGGCGGCGCGCTCGGCCAGCTTTATCCAGGCCTTCGTCAAGATCGGGCTGGTGCCGGATTCGGGCGGCACCTGGCTGCTGCCGAAGCGCATCGGCATGGCGCGTGCGCTGGGCCTGGCCATGACCGGCGAGCGGCTGAGCGCCGAAGAGGCCGAGAAATGGGGCCTGGTCTGGGAGACCATGGACGACCCGCTGCTGCCGGAACAGGCGCTGGCGCTGGCCACGCACCTGGCCGGGCAGCCGACCCGCGCGCTGGCCGCGATCAAGCGCGCCATGTATGCCAGCGCCACCGCCACGCTGGACGCCCAGCTGGACCTGGAGCGCGACCTGCAGCGCGAGCTCGGCCAGTCCGCCGATTACGCGGAAGGGGTCAACGCCTTCCTCGAAAAGCGCGCACCGCACTTCACCGGCAAATAAGCCGCGCGGACCTGCCCGCCACTCTATATAGGAGACCAGCTTGAAACAGGACCCCCAGGCCCTCGCCGAAGCGGCCGCCGCCGCCATGTATGAAGCCGACACCTGCAGCCGCTGGCTGGGCATCACGGTCGAGGCCGTGCGGCCCGGCTACGCCCGGCTGACCATGCCGGTGCGCAAGGAATTCCTCAACGGCCACGGCATCTGCCACGGCGGCCTGATGTTCACGCTGGCCGATTCGACCTTCGCTTTTNCCTTCGCTTTTGCCTGCACCAGCCATAACATCAACACCGTGGCGGCGGGCTGCAGCATCGAATTCCTCAAGCCAGTGCACGGCGGCGACGTGCTGACCGCCGAGGCCACCGAGCAGGTCCTGTCCGGCCGGCACGGCATCTACGATATCCGCGTGACCAACGCCGCGGGCCAGGTGGTGGCGATGTTCCGCGGCAAGTCGGCGCAGGTCAAGGGACACGTGGTGCCGCCGCCGGAAGGGACAGACGGCGCCTGAGCAATTCCGGCAAGATACTTAAGACCAACGCCCCCGTGCAGGAGACGACATGAGCACGCGCCTGACCGATCTGCCCCTGGATGCGATCGAGACTGCCAGCCGCGCCGAGCTGCAGGCCTTGCAGCTGGAGCGGCTGAGATGGTCGCTCAACCACGCCTACACCAATTCGCCGGTGTACCGCCGCAAGTTCGACGAAGCCGGGGTCCACCCCGACCAGCTGCATTCGCTGGCCGACCTGGCGCGCTTCCCGTTCACCAGCAAGCAGGACCTGCGCGACAACTACCCGTTCGGCATGTTCGCCGTGCCGCAGGACCGGGTGGCGCGCATCCACGCCTCGTCCGGCACCACCGGCAAGCCCACCGTGGTCGGCTACACGCTCCAGGACATCGACAACTGGGCCACGGTGATGGCGCGCTCGATCCGCGCCTCGGGCGCGCGGCGCGGCGACAAGGTGCACATCAGCTACGGCTACGGCCTCTTCACCGGCGGCCTGGGCGCGCACTACGGCGTGGAGAAGGCCGGCCTGACCGCGATTCCCTTCGGTGGCGGGCAGACCGAGCGCCAGGTGCAGCTGATCCAGGACTTCAAGCCCGAGGTCATCATGGTGACCCCCAGCTATATGCTGGCGATCGCCGACGAGTTCGAGCGCCAGGGCATCGACCCGGCCAGCAGCTCGCTGCGCGTGGGCATCTTCGGCGCGGAGCCGTGGACGCCGGAAATGCGGCTGGCGATCGAGAAGCGCATGGGCATCTCGGCAGTCGATATCTATGGCCTGTCAGAGGTGATGGGCCCGGGCGTGGCCAATGAGTGCGCCGAGACCAAGGACGGCCCGACCATCTGGGAAGACCATTTCTACCCCGAGATCATCGATCCCGACACCGGCGCAGTGCTGCCCGACGGGGAGTTCGGAGAGCTGGTGTTCACCTCGCTGACCAAGGAGGCGATGCCGGTGGTGCGCTACCGCACCCGCGACCTGACCCGGCTGCTGCCGGGCACGGCGCGTGCGGCATTCCGCCGCATGGAGAAGGTCACCGGCCGCACCGACGACATGATGATCGTGCGCGGGGTCAACGTGTTCCCGTCGCAGATCGAGGAACTGATCCTCAAGCACGCCGAGCTGGCGCCGCACTACCAGTGCGTGCTGACCAAGGACGGCCACATGGACACGCTGACGGTGCGCGTGGAATGCGCCCACGGCAGCGAGCCGGCGCTGGCGCAAGGCGCGCGCGAGCGGCTGGCGCAGGAGATCAAGGCCTATATCGGCGTCACCGCCGGCATCGAGGTGCTGCCCGAGGGCGGCGTCGAGCGCTCGGTGGGCAAGGCGCGGCGGATCGTCGACCAGCGCCCGCGCTGAGGGCTGTCCACCATGAAGAAAGGGCGCCGCGATGGCGCCCTTTTTGCGTTGCCGGCTGCTGCGCTCAGCTGCGCGGCATCAGCACCCACATGCGGCCGCCCTGCTTCATGCGGCCCGCGGTCTCGCCGGCGGCATCGCCCGCGCCCCAGAAGAAGTCCGCGCGCACCCCGCCCTTGATGGCGCTGCCGGTGTCCTGCGCGAACATCAGCCGCTGGATCGGCTCGGTCGACAGCGGGCGCGTGGTCGACAGAAACACCGGCACCCCCAGCGGGATGGTGGCCGGATCGACCGCGATCGAGCGCTCCGCGGTCAGCGGCACGCCCAGCGCGCCCACTGGGCCGTCGTTGTTGGCCGGCAGCTCGCGGAAGAAGACAAAGCGCGGGTTGATGTTGAGCATCTCGTCGACGCGGCCCGGGTTGGCGCGCGCCCAGGCCTTGATGCCCTGCATGGTGGCCTGTGCCGGCGTGATCTCGCCGCGGTCCAGCAGCCATTTGCCGAACGAGCGGAACGGCTGGTCGTTGGTGCCGCCGAAGCCCACCCGCATGATGCTGCCGTCGGCCATGCGGATGCGGCCCGAGCCCTGGATCTGCAGGAAGGCGGCCTCGACCGCGTCATCCACCCAGACCAGTTCGCTGCCGCGCATGGCCGGGTTCTGCAGCAACTCGGCGCGGGCCGGCAGCGGGCGGTTGCCGAACTGCGCCGGCTTGCGGTACAGCGGCACCTGGAACTTGCCCTGGCGCGTGCGCGAGCCGTGCAGGATCGGCTCGTAGTAGCCGGTGATCAGGCCGTTGTCAGTGCCGTCGCCGTTGACCACGCGGTACGGCTGGAAGTTGCTTTCGAAATAGGCGCGCATGGCGTTGAGGTCGCCGGCATCGACCATCATGCCGGCGGCACAGGCGCGGCTCCACTCGGCGCGCTTCTTCAACGCCTGGCAGCTCGCTTGCAGCGCGGGCCAGGCGGCGCGCACGTCGTCCTGGGCCCAGCCGCCGATCTCGGCCCAGCTGGCCGCCTGCAGAGTACCCTTCTGCGACGAGGCCGTCGGCGGCGTGGTGCCGGCCGGGCCGGTCTCGATGCGCGGCGGCGGGCCGCTCATGCAGCCGGCCAGCAGCACGGCAGCGCCGGACAGCGCCAGCCAGCCGCGCATGCGCAGCGAGCGCCAGGGAGAAACTGGGGAAATCGGGAAAGAGTCTGCGTATGCCATCTTGCTATTGTTCAAAGTCCGGGCCGGCGCAGCTTGCGGGGCCGATTGCCCCTACAATCCCACCGTCATCCTTCAACCATCGCCTGCGCCCCCGCGGGCCTGCGCTGCATCCGCCATGAGCAAGTTCTTCGAAGCCCATCCCATGCTGCTGTTCGCCCTGGAAGCCGGCGTGGCGCTGTTCCTGCTGATCTTTATCGTGGTCTGGACCATGGGCACGGCGAAAAAGAACCCGCGTCCCACGCGCGCCCCGTCCGAGCATCCGTCGCGCCAGCCGGCGCAGGGCGCCGCTGAAGCGCCGCCGCAGGATCAGGACAGCGCATCGCGCCAATAGGTTCCCGGCAGGGTCAGTGCAGCATGCGCGGCAGCACCAGCGCGAATTCAGGGATCGGCACCTCGAAGCGGTGGCCGTCCTCGGCCACGCAGAAGTATTCGCCCTTCATCGAGCCCACCGGGGTCGAGATGGTGGCCCAGCTGGTGTATTCGAAATGCTCGCCCGGCTTGAGCAGCGGCTGGTGGCCGACCACGCCCAGGCCCGCCACTTCCTGCGTGCCATTGTCGCTGTCGGTGATGACCCAGTGGCGCGAGATCAGCTGCGCCGCCACCTCGCCGGTATTGTGGATGGTGATGGTGTAGGCGAAGGCATGGCGCCCGCGCTCAGGTTCTGACTGGTCCGGCAGGTACTGGGTGCGTACCGAGACGGAGAAAGCGTACTCGCTCATCGTGGGCAGGGCCGGCTTGAGGCGCCAGGCAGGGAAGTGGGTAGCCGCATTGTGCGGGATGGCCGCGGCACGGGCAAGAGCACCGGCAAGATCACCGCGCGCCGGGGCAGCGGTAGAATATAGCCCTTTCAGGTCCGGGCCGGGCCGGACGCCCCGCCTGATCCCCTCTGGCGCCCGCCCCTGGGCGCGCCAGAGACGCAAAAAACAGCATTCCCCAGCACCCCACCTCCTAGCCGCCGACATGAGCACGCCCACCTACCGCATCGCCCCGTCCATCCTGTCCGCCGACTTTGCCCGCCTGGGCGAGGAAGTGCGCCGCGTGACCGAGGCTGGCGCCGACTGGATCCACTTCGATGTGATGGACAACCATTACGTGCCCAACCTGACCGTGGGCCCGCTGGTGTGCGAGGCCATCCGCCCGCACGTGACCGCGCCGATCGACGTGCACCTGATGGTGCGCCCGGTGGACCGGATCATCCCGGACTTTGCCAAGGCGGGCGCCAATATCATCACCTTCCACCCGGAAGCCAGTGAGCACGTGGACCGCTCGCTCGCGCTGATCCGCGACCACGGCTGCCAGGCCGGCCTGGTGTTCAACCCGGCCACGCCGCTGCACCACCTGGACCATGTGATGGACCGCCTGGACGTGATCCTGCTGATGTCGGTCAACCCGGGCTTCGGCGGCCAGTCTTTCATCCCCGAGACGCTCAACAAGCTGCGCGCCGTGCGCCAGCGCATCGACGAATACACCGCCCGCACCGGCCGCACCATCCTGCTGGAAGTCGACGGCGGCGTGAAGGTGGACAACATCGCCGAGATCGCCGCGGCCGGCGCCGACACCTTCGTGGCGGGCTCGGCCGTGTTCGGCAAGCCCGATGCGGACGGCGGCTACCGCGGCATCATCTCGGCCCTGCGCGGCGAACTGGCCAAGGCTGGGCAATGAGCGAGGGCGTGCTCCTGCGCCGCAACGACTGGCGCGGCATCGAAGGCGTGATCGTCGACCTCGACGGCACCATGGTCGACACCGCGGGCGATTTCCACGCCTCGATCAACGCCATGCTGCTGGCGCTGGGCCGCCAGCATCCCAACCTGGGCCCGGCGGCACCGATGTCCGAGGCGGAGATCGTCAGCTATGTCGGCAAGGGCTCGGAAAACCTGATCCGGCGCGTGCTGGACGCGCGCTTCTCGCCGCTGCACGCCAACAGCCTGTTCGCCGACGCCTATGCGCTATACGACCGCGAGTACATCCGCATCAACGGCCAGTTCTCGCAGGTCTACCCCGGCGTGCGCGAAGGCCTGGCGGCGATGAAGGCGGCCGGGCTGCGCCTGGCCTGCGTGACCAACAAGCCCTACAGCTTCACCGAGCCGCTGCTGGCCAAGACCGGGCTAGCCCAGTACTTCGAGCTGGTCTATGGCGGCGACGCCTTCCCGCTGCGCAAGCCCGACCCCTTCCCGCTGCTGAAAGTGGCCGACGCCTTCGGGCTGGAGCCATCGGCCATGGCGGCGCTGGGCGACTCGGAAAACGACGCGCAGGCGGCCCGCGCGGCCGGCATGGGCGTGCTGCTGGTGCCCTATGGCTACAACCATGGCAACCCTGTACAAGCCGTTGACGCCGATGGTATAGTCGACTCCATTGCCCACGCCGCAGCGCTGTTTGCGGCACACTGGGCAGGTCATCGATAGTCCGAATTTCGTCGATCCCGACCAAATCCCAAACATTTCATGTTTCTCAACCGCAAACGCATCTCTTCTGGCAGTGATCGGCAGGCTTGGCCCTGGCGTCGCTGGCGCGCCTCCCAACAGGCGTAAAGTGCGTTCGCGAGTCTGCTGACGAGCCCTCGACCCGAGGGCCTCGCCACACCGGCCTAGCTGCCGGGCATTCCCACCAAAACCCGCCGCAAGCCAGCGTAGCCGCCATATTCGTGTGCTACGTTTAGCTCAAGAACGCGCCGCACGCCCTTCCCCGGCCGTGTGCAGTCTTGTCCGCAAGCCGCTTGCACCACGGCCCGCCAACGGGGCGGGTATCCATTCGCTCCAGCCTGATTGCCGATAAGCGGCGCCGCGCCCCTCCACCGCGCAGCGCGCGCCGCACAAGAGGACCGACATGACCGAACTGGAATTCAAATCGCTGGCCGACCAGGGCTACAACCGCATCCCGCTGATCGCCGAGGCCTTTGCCGACCTGGAAACGCCGCTGTCGCTGTACCTGAAGCTGGCCCAGTCGCAGACGCGCGGCGTCAACACCTTCCTGCTGGAATCGGTGGTGGGCGGCGAGCGCTTCGGGCGCTTTTCGTTTATCGGCCTGCATGCCCGCACGCTGCTGCGCGCCTTCGGCAACCGCACCGAGGTCGTGACCGACGGCAAGGTGGTGGAAACCCACGAAGGCAACCCGCTCAACTTCATCGCCGAGTTCGAACAGCGCTTCAAGGTGGCGCTGCGCCCCGGACTGCCGCGCTTCTGCGGCGGCCTGGCCGGCTACTTCGGCTATGACGCGGTGCGCTATATCGAGAAGAAGCTCGCCGACACGCAGAAGCCCGACGACCTGAACCTGCCGGACATCCAGCTGCTGCTGTGCGAGGAACTGGCCGTCATCGACAACCTGTCGGGCAAGCTCTACCTGATCGTCTACGCCGACCCGACCACGCCCGAGGCCTACCCCCGCGCCCGCCAGCGCCTGCGCGAGCTGCGCATGAAGCTGCGCCAGCCGGTCGACGTGCCGGTCACCAGCCCGTCGGTGCAGACCGAGGTCTACCGCGAATTCGCCAAGCCCGACTACCTGGCCGCGGTGCACAAGGCCAAGGAATACATCATGGCCGGCGACATGATGCAGGTGCAGATCGGCCAGCGCCTGGTCAAGCCCTACCGCGACGCGCCGCTGTCGCTGTACCGCGCGCTGCGTTCGCTGAACCCGTCGCCGTACATGTACTTCTACAACTTCGGCGACTTCCAGGTAGTGGGCGCGTCGCCGGAGATCCTGGTGCGCCAGGAAGAGCGCAAGGTCGGCACCAACGGCGACATGCGCAGCGAGCACATCGTCACCATCCGCCCGCTGGCCGGCACGCGCCCGCGCGGCAATACGCCGGAGAAGGACGCCCAGCTCGCCACCGAGCTGCTGCAGGATCCGAAGGAGATCGCCGAGCACGTGATGCTGATCGACCTGGCGCGCAACGATATCGGCCGGATCGCCGAGACCGGTTCGGTCAAGGTCACCGACAAGATGGTGATCGAGAAGTACTCGCACGTGCAGCACATCGTCAGCTCGGTCGAAGGCACGCTGCGCGAAGGCATCAGCAACCTGGACGTGCTGCGCGCCACCTTCCCGGCCGGCACGCTGTCGGGCGCGCCCAAGGTCCACGCCATGGAGATCATCGACGAGCTGGAACCGCGCAAGCGCGGCATCTATGGCGGTGCGGTGGGCTACCTGTCGTTCGGCGGCGAGATGGACCTGGCGATCGCGATCCGCACCGGCATCGTCAAGGATGGCAACCTCTATGTGCAGGCCGCCGCCGGCATCGTTGCCGATTCGGACCCGGAAGCCGAATGGAGGGAAACCGAAGCCAAGGCGCGCGCCGTAATCCGCGCCGCCGAGCAGGTCCAGGATGGCCTGGACTCCGACATCTGAGAGAACAGGAGACAGACGCCATGCTGCTGATGATCGACAACTACGATTCGTTCACCTATAACCTGGTCCAGTATTTCGGCGAACTGGGCGAAGACGTGCGCACCTACCGCAACGACGAGATCACCATCGAGGAGATCGAGGCGCTCAAGCCCGACCACATCTGCGTCTCGCCCGGGCCGTGCAGCCCGAAGGAAGCCGGCATCTCGGTGGCGGCGCTGCAGCACTTTGCCGGCAAGATCCCGCTGCTGGGCGTGTGCCTGGGCCACCAGGCCATCGGCGAGGCCTTTGGCGGCAAGGTGATCCGCGCCAAGCAGGTCATGCACGGCAAGGTCAGCACCATCGAGACCACGCAGCAAGGCGTGTTCGCCGGGCTGCCCAAGCACTTCGACGTGACGCGCTATCATTCCCTGGCGATCGAGCGCGAAACCCTGCCCGATTGCCTGGAGATCACCGCCTGGACCCCGGACGGCGAGATCATGGGCGTGCGCCACAAGACGCTCGCCGTAGAAGGCGTGCAGTTCCATCCCGAGTCGATCCTGTCCGAGCATGGCCATGCGCTGCTGGCCAACTTCGTCAAGGCGCCGCGATGAGACTGCTCGATTCCGCACCTTCCAGCCCGCACCACGCCATCCAGACTGTCAACGAGAACGCCATGATCACGCCGCAAGAAGCCCTGACGCGCTGCATCGAGCACCGCGAAATCTTCCATGACGAGATGCTGCACCTGATGCGGCAGATCATGCAGGGGCAGATCTCGCCGGTGATGGCCGCCGCGATCCTGACTGGCCTGCGCGTCAAGAAGGAAACCATCGGCGAGATCTCCGCCGCCGCGCAGGTGATGCGCGAGTTCGCCAACAAGGTGCAGGTGGCCGATCGCGAGAACTTCGTCGATATTGTCGGCACCGGCGGCGACGGCTCGCACACCTTCAATATCTCGACCGCGTCGATGTTCGTCGCGGCAGCCGCCGGCGCCAAGATCGCCAAGCATGGCAACCGTGGCGTCAGCTCCAAGTCGGGCAGCGCGGACGTGCTGGAAGCGCTGGGCGTGAACATCATGCTGACGCCCGAGCAGGTCGGCCAGTGCATCGAAGAGACCGGCATCGGCTTCATGTTCGCGCCCACGCACCACCCGGCGATGAAGAACGTCGCCCCGATCCGCAAGGAGATGGGCGTGCGCACCATCTTCAATATCCTGGGCCCGCTTACCAACCCGGCCGACGCGCCCAATATCCTGATGGGCGTGTTCCACCCCGACCTGGTCGGCATCCAGGTGCGCGTGATGCAGCGTCTGGGCGCAAAGCACGCCATCGTCGTGTACGGCAAGGACGGCATGGACGAGGTCTCGCTGGGCGCCGCCACCCTGGTCGGCGAACTGAAGGACGGCGAGGTGCGCGAGTATGAGATCCACCCCGAGGACTTCGGCCTCCAGATGATCTCCAACCGCGGCCTGAAGGTGGCCGATGCGATGGAGTCGAAGGAAATGCTACTTGAAGCGCTGACCAACGTGCCGGGCACCCCGCGCGAGATCGTGTCGCTGAACGCCGGCACCGCGCTGTACGCCGCCAACGTGGCCGACTCCGTCGAAGACGGCATCCGCCGCGCGCGCGAGGCGATTGCCAGCGGCGCTGCGCGCGAGAAGCTCGACCAGTTCGTGCGCGCCACCCAGCAGTTCAAGTAAGAGACGCGAATATGTCCGACATCCTGCAAAAGATCCTGGCCGTGAAGGCCGACGAAGTTGCCGCCGCGCGCAAGAAGCGCGACCTGCCCAGCCTGCGCGCAGAGGCCGAAAGCCTGCGCACTGAGCCAGGCCTGGCCCCGCGCGGCTTTGAGCGCGCGCTGCGCGAGAAGATCGCCGCCGGCCAGGCCGGCGTGATCGCCGAGGTCAAGAAGGCATCGCCGTCCAAGGGCGTGCTGCGCGAGCACTTCGTGCCCGAGGCGATCGCCGAAAGCTACGCCAGCCATGGCGCTGCTTGCCTGTCGGTGCTGACCGACGTGAACTTCTTCCAGGGCCACGCCGACTACCTGAAGCGCGCCCGCGGCGCCTGCCCGTTGCCTGCGCTGCGCAAGGACTTCATGGTCGATCTGTACCAGGTCTATGAAGCGCGCACCTGGGGCGCCGACTGCATCCTGCTGATCGTCGCCGCGCTGGACCCGGGCCTGATGGCCGAACTGGAAGCCTGTGCGCTTGAGCTCGGCATGGATGTGCTGGTGGAAGTGCACGGCGACGACGAGCTCGACGCGGCGCTGCGCCTGAAGACTCCGCTGCTCGGCGTGAACAACCGCAACCTGCGCACCTTCGAGGTGTCGCTGGACAACACGCTGGACCTGCTGCCGCACATGCCGGCAGACAAGCTGGTGGTGACCGAGTCCGGCATCCTCGGCCAGGCCGATGTGCAGCGCATGCGCGATGCCAATGTGCATGCGTTCCTGGTGGGTGAGGCGTTCATGCGGGCGCCGGATCCGGGGGTGGAGCTGGCGCGGTTGTTTGCCTGAGGCAAACGCCTTGCCGACACGCTAAGCACGCTGGCGGTTTGCTCCCCTCTCCCGTTTGCGGGAGAGGGGCAGGGGGTGAGGGCAGGCGCGTGCCTCGCGATATGGCGTGTTGGTCCGCAACGTCCAGCCCTCACCCTAACCCTCTCCCGCAAGCGGGAGAGGGGACCGGTTTGTGGTGATTAAGAAGGTAACGCCCTCGCCCACTCCAAAAATCCTCCTCCTCGCCATGCCCCAGGAAATCGAACTGAAACTCGCCGTCCCCGACGACGCCCTGGCCCCGCTGGCTGCCTGGCTCGACGCCAACGGCGCGCCGCAGGGCGAAGCCACGCTGCTCAACGTCTACCTCGACACGCCGGAACGCGACCTGGCGCAGGCGCGCGCCGCGCTGCGGTTGCGCCGCAAGGGCGAGCAATGGCTGCAGACACTGAAGACCGCCGGCAGCAGCCAGGGCGGCCTGGCCACCCGGCATGAATGGGAATCCGAAATCGCCGGCGAGGCCGTCGACCTGCAGCGATTCCCCGCCGAGGCGCAGGCCGTGCTCGCGCCACTGATCGGCCGGCTGGCGCCGGTGTTCCGCACCGACTTCGTCCGCCGCACCTGGCTGGTCACGCAGGACGGCGCGCGCATCGAGGCCGCGCTCGACACCGGCACCATCACCGCGCCGGCCGCCACCGCGCAGGAACCCATCCAGGAACTCGAACTGGAATGGCTCGACAGCGACGCCGCGCACGCGGCCGATGCCCTGCGCGCCTTTGCCGCGCGACTGACCACCATTGCCGCGCTGGCACCCTCGGACCTCAGCAAAGCCGCGCGCGGCTACCGCCTGGCGGGAATCGCCGAAGGCAAGGCCTCATAATCGCGGTTTTCCCGCCAAGCTTTCCTCACGCATGCAAGCCGATCTCTTCGCCGCCGAAGCCCCCCGCGCCCCCGGCGAACCGTCCCCTGCCGCAAGCCTGCAGGTCCAGGCCGACGCCCTGCCCGCCGCCTGGCGCACATTGATGGACCCGTGCATCCGCGTGCCGGCGTGGCAGGAACTGGCCGCCTTTGTCGACGGCGAACGTGCCGCCGGCAAGCCGGTGTTCCCGCACCATGTCTTCCACGCGCTGCACCTGACCCCGCCCGACGCGGTCAAGGTGGTGATCCTGGGCCAGGACCCCTACCACGGCACCGGCACGGTCGGCGGCGTGGAGCTGCCGCAGGCGCACGGACTGGCGTTCTCGGTGCCGGAAGGCATCAAGGTGCCGCCCAGCCTGCGCAACATCTTCAAGGAAATCGCCGCCGAGTTCGGCGCCAACGGCAACGGCGCGCCGCGCACCTCCGGCAACCTGGAAGGCTGGGCGCGCCAGGGCGTGCTGCTGCTCAATACCGTTCTGACGGTGGAACAGGGCCAGGCCGCCAGCCACGCGCGGCGCGGCTGGGAAGCCGTCACCGATTGCCTGATCCAGAACCTCGCCGCCAGCCGCCCGAATCTTGTGTTCATGCTGTGGGGCAGCCACGCGCAGGCCAAGAAGCCGCTGCTGGGCGCCGGCCACTGCGTGCTGGAAGCGCCGCATCCGTCGCCGCTGTCGGCACACCGGGGCTTCCTGGGCTGCGGGCACTTCCGCGAAGCCAACCGCTGGCTGGAAGCAAACGGCCGCACGCCGGTCGACTGGACCGCCGCCTAGTCCATCAGATCGTCGGCCGGAACTCGAAGCCGCCAAACTCCCCTTCCCCAGGCCCGACCTCGACCAGGGTCACTTGCGCCGCCGGCGGGCCCTGTTCCATCCACGCCTGCAGGGCTTCGAGCTGCTTGACCGTGCCGTGCGCCATCACCTCGACGGTGCCGTCGATCCGGTTGCGCACCCAGCCGCCAAGCCCCAGATCGTCCGCCGCGTCGGCGCAGGCGGCGCGGTAGCCCACGCCCTGCACACGCCCATGCGCGACCAGGCGCCAGGTTTCCTTCTTCATGGCTTTTCCCTTTGAGCGCACGCCGGCAGCGTGCGCGATCTGTCATCCACACCAAGTAAACTAGACCGCCATGCCGGGCGTTACAAAGGGATGCGCGCCGCCCGGCGTGAAGCCGGCGGCATGCGGGCTTTGCCATTGTCCGCCGGGGCCGCGATCCAGGGCCGGGCCACAAGCCTTGCCATCCAAGCTCGATACAGCCCGAGAAGCGCCCATGATGCCACCCGCCGACCGCCGCGCGGCCCCGCCCGCCCCTGGCTTTGACAGCCAGCTGCTGCGCGCGCCGCCCAACCGCTTCGACCTCGCGCTGCTGCCGATCATCCTGGCCGTGATCGTGATGGTCGCGTTCGCCGCGCAGCAGATGAACGCCCCGTTCCAGCCCGACCAGCAGCTGGCGGTGCACCTGGACGTGGCCTACCTGCCCTACTACCTGATGCGCACCAGCATCCGCATGCTGGCGGCGCTGGCGGCGTCGCTGCTGTTCTCCCTGGCCTTCGCCGCGCTGGCATCCAAGAGCCGCACGGCGGAAAAGGTACTGGTGCCGGCGCTGGACATCCTGCAGTCGATACCCGTGCTGGGCTTCCTGTCGATCACCGTGACCGGCTTTATCGCCCTCTTTCCCGGCAATATCGCAGGGGTGGAATGCGCGGCGATCTTCGCCATCTTCACCTCGCAGGCGTGGAACATGGCGTTCAGCCTGTACCAGTCGTTCCGCACCATCCCGGGCGACTTGCTGGAAGCGGCGGCCATGTTCCGGCTGTCGCCGTGGCAGCGCTTCTGGCGGCTGGAAGTGCCGTTCGCCATGCCGGGGCTGCTGTGGAACATGATGATGTCGATGTCCGGCGGCTGGTTCTTCGTGGTGGCGTCCGAGGCGATTTCGGTATCCGGCCACGATATCCGCCTGCCCGGCATCGGCTCCTATATCGCGCTGGCGATCCAGCAGCAGGACCTGGCCGCGATCGGCTGGGCCATCCTGGCGATGCTGGTGGGCATCCTGCTGTACGACCAGCTGCTGTTCCGCCCGCTGGTGGCATGGGCCGACCGCTTCCGCTTCGAGACGCTGGCGCAGGACAAGCTGCCGCAGTCGTGGCTGCTGGACCTGCTGCGCCGCTCGGCCTGGGTAGGCGCCCTGCTGGCGCAGACGGCGGCACTGGCCGGGCGCACGCTGGCGTGGGGCGCGCGCCGCGGGCAGGCCCCGGCGCAGCCGGATAATCCGCGGCGCGCGCTGTGGCTCGGCCGGCTGCGCGACGCCGTGATCGTGCTGGTGGCACTGGCCGCGTTGCTGCGCGTGGGCTACTTCGTGCACAGTGAAGTGGGCTGGGCCGAGGTCGGCCAGGTGCTGTGGCTCGGCACGACTACGATGCTGCGCGTGGTCGTGTTGATCGCGCTGGCGGCGCTGGTGTGGGTGCCGATCGGCATCCGCATCGGCCTGAACCCGGAGCTGGCGCGCATCGCCCAGCCGATTGCGCAGTTCCTGGCCGCTTTCCCGGCCAACCTGATGTTCCCGCTGGCGGTGATGCTGATCGTGCGCTTCGGGCTGAACCCGGAGATCTGGCTGAGCCCGCTGCTGATCTTCGGCACGCAGTGGTACATCCTGTTCAACGTGGTCGCGGGGGCATCGGGCATTCCCACCGAACTGAAGCTCGCCGCGCGCAACTTCGGCCTGCGTGGCTGGCTGCTGTGGAAGCGCTTCCTGATCCCCGCGGTCTTCCCGAGCCTGCTGACCGGGCTGGTGACGGCCGCCGGCGGCTCATGGAACGCCAGCATCGTGTCCGAATACGTGACCTGGGGCGACCGCACCATCGTCGCCACCGGGCTGGGCAGCTATATCGCCGAGACCACCGCGCGCGGCGACTTCCCGCGCATTGCGCTGGGCATCGGCGTGATGGCGCTGTTCGTGGTCGGCTTCAACCGGCTGCTGTGGAACCGCCTGTATCAACTCGCGCAAGAGCGCACCCGCTTGTAAGGCAACGATGGCAGAGAACATTGCATCCACCGCCGCCCCCGCCGTGATCGAGCTGCGCGGCGTCGGCAAGATCTTCCGCACCGCCAGCCAGAGCGACCGCGCCGTGCTCGAAGACGTGGACCTGACGCTGCGCGAGGGCGAGATCGTCGCCATGCTGGGCAAGTCCGGCTCGGGCAAGTCCACGCTGTTGCGCATCATGGCCGGGCTGGTCGGCGCCGACCGCGGCGAGGTGGACTTTCGCGGCGAACGGCTGGCCGGCACTGCCGAGGGCATCGCCATGGTGTTCCAGTCGTTCGCGCTGTTCCCGTGGCTGACGGTGCAGCAGAACGTTGAGCTGGGGCTCGAAGCCCAGGGCGTGCCCAGGGCCGAGCGCGAGCGCCGTGCCGAGGCCGCGATCGACATGATCGGGCTGGCCGGCTTCAACAGCGCGCTGCCGCGCGAGCTGTCGGGCGGCATGCGCCAGCGCGTGGGCATTGCGCGCGCGCTGGTGACCGAGCCGGACCTGCTGCTGATGGACGAAGCCTTCTCGGCCCTGGACGTGCTGACCGGCGAGACCCTGCGCGACGAGATGCTGGCGCTGTGGGAAAGCGGCCGCGCCAATATCAGGAGCATCCTGATCGTCTCGCACAATATCGAAGAGGCGGTGATGATGGCCGACCGCATCGTGATCCTGTCGAGCGACCCGGGCCGCATCCGCGCCGAGGTGCCAGTGGCACTGCCGCGTCCGCGCAACCGCGACAGCGCGCAGGTGCGCGCGCTGGTCGACGAGATCTACGCGCTGATGACCGCCCCCGCAGCCGAAGCGCGCCTGCCCGCGCAAGCGCCCGCGCGCCAGATCGCCTACCGGCTGCCGGACGCCGACATCAGCCAGATGGAAGCCATCCTCGACCTGCTGTGCGAGGCGCCCTTCAACTGCCGCGCCGACCTGCCCCACCTGGCCGACGAAGCCGGCCTCACCGACGACGAACTGCTGCCTGCGTGCGAAGCGCTGCAGCTAGTGCAACTGGTGTCGATCGAGCGCGGCGACATCGCCGCCACCGAGGCCGGCCGCGCGTGGTACGCCGCCGGGCCGCAGCAACGCAAGGTGATGTTCGGCCAGCAGTTGCTGGGCAACGTCGCACTGGCCGCGCATATCCGCCGCGAACTGGTGGCCAGCGAGGCCGGCGAGATCCGCGAGGAACAGGTGCTGCACGAACTGGAGCAGTTCCTGAAGCCCGCCGAGGCCGAGCGCGTGCTCAGCGTGGCGATCGGCTGGGGGCGCTACGGCGAGATCTACGAGTACCGCTACAACAGCGGCATGCTGACACTGCCCGAGGAAGAGCTGCCCGAGGTGCCGTAAGCCACCAGGCTCAGACGCGCGCGCGCATGGCGCGCCCGATGGCCCCCGTGCGCAGCGCGATCTTGGCCGCATCCTCGCGCAACGCGCGTAGGCGGCGGTCCAGCACCGCATTGGCCGGACGGCCGGTGGAGCTGGCGGAGGGACCAGCCTCATGGCTGGATTCGCCGGCGGCGGCCGCGTGCACCAGCACGTCGGTGCGGCGCTTGTCGGCCGAATCGGCCAGGCGGGCGCGGCGTTCGGCGACGGCATCCTCGGCGGCCTCGGCGACTTCGGCGCTGACGGTGGCCGCCACTGGTTCGGCACCGGCGACAGCTTCAGCGGGGGTTTCGTCCGCCTTGTCCGCGGCGGCAGGCGCTGCCTCCTTGCGTTCCACCGGCGTTTTCCCGCTGCGGATAAATCCCGCTCCACGGCCGCCGCCCCGCTCATCGGCATGCAGCCGCTCGCTGGCCATCTGCAGGCTGTGGCTGGCGGCCTCGGTGGCCTGCTCGATCGCGGCTTCCGCGGCCGGAATATCGAGCTCGTCATAATGCTGGCGCACCTGGATGCGCGCCGCCGCCACGTGCGCCGCCACCAGGTAGTTCTGCACGATAAAGCGGTTCAGGTTGTCCACCGCGCGGTGCCGGCTCTTGGGCTCGTCCAGCATGCGCTGGAACGACGAGATCAGCGCCGACAGGTTGTCCATGAACTGCTTGCGCTGCACGCGGTAGGCAAAGTCATCCTTGGTCCGGCGCAGCAGCAGGTCGCGCGTGGCGCCGATATAGCGGCGGTTGGCCTGCAGCACGCCTTCCACCAGCTTGGGGATGGCGCGGTATTCCCAGCTCGGCAGCACAAAGCTGAACAGCGACGCGATGATGCCGCCGATCACGGTATCCACCAGCCGCTCGCCAGCCACGGTGGGACTCCCCGGCATCAGCAGGTGGATCTGGATCAGCACCTGGATGCAGGCGGCAATCGCGGTATAGCGGTACTTGATGGTCACGAACGCGGCGCTGGCCACCAGCGACAGGAACAGCACGCCCAGCAGGATCAGCGGCTGGTGCACCACCTTCAGGATCGCGACCGAGACCACGCAGCCGATCAGCGTGCCGATCAGGCGGTCGTTGTAGCGCTGCTTGGTCATGCTGAAGTTGGGCTTCAGGATGACGATGATGGTCAGCAGGATCCAGTAGCTGTGCGACACATAGGGCAGGTGCTCGGCAATCCACAGCCCCAGCGACACCGCCATCGAGATCCGCAGCGAGAAGCGGAACGCCGGCGAACTCCACTTCAGGTTGTCGCGCAGCACGCTGAACTCATACTTCTGGCGCGTCAGGAACGGCGTCATGTCCGAGCCGGGCAGCACCCTGGCCGGCTCCACCGGCGTGCGCGACGCTTCGTGCAGCTGGCCGACCAGCGTGATCGCGCCGCGCATCATGTCGAGCGTTTCAGCCAGCGCCGTCATCGCCGCCGGGTTGATATGGTGGTGGCGAAATTGCTCGATCTCGGCCTCGACCGCGCGCAGGCCCTGGCGGTATTCCACCGTGGCGTACGAAGCGCGGCCGCGCGTGACCTCGTAGGCGATCTCTTCCACGTCCTTGCACATCTGCAGCACCAGACCGCGCAGGTGGTCCAGCACCGGCGTGCCGGCAAAGGTCTGGCGCAGCAGCGGATAGTCGGTGTTGGTCGACAGGATGTACTCGTACAGATCGAGCATGCGCATGTGCACCTGCACCAGCAGCCCGTCGTGCGGGGTGCGGTTGCCGCGCAGCACCAGGTCGCGCGCGGCCTGCTGGCGCTCGGCCACCACGATCTGCTGGCGCACCAGCTGGTTGAACTGGCCCTCGTAGTCGTTGCCGGCGTCGTAGAAGCCGGCCTTGATCTCGAGATAGCCCGCCAGCTCATACAACGATTCGGCCAGCACCTGCTGCTTGGTGCGGCGCTCGGTGATCCAGCTCACCAGCATCGCATAGCCCAGATAAGCGACCGCGCCGATGCTGAACAGCGCCGCGTGCTCCAGCGCGCGCCGCACCAGGAAGTCTTCATTGATCGTGAGCGTCATCACAAACAGCGCCGCGAACTGCAGCGGCAGCGTCTTGTTGCCATACACCGTCATCATGCCGGCCAGGAACGTCACCAGCACCAGCAGGAACGGCATCACGCGCGGGAACGGCGTGGCCAGCGCCACCACCAGCGTGACCACGCTGCACAGCAGCACGCTGGCCAGCATCTCGTTGAACTTGTGGTTCAGCGGACTGGGCAGGTCCATCAGGCTGGTGCACAGTGCCCCCATCGACACCACCATCGCGGTGGGCAGGTCGCTGAAGTGCAGCGCGATCAGCGTGGCGCCGATCACCCCGGTGGCCGAGCGCAGCCCCCGGTAGACGTAGTGCGAATACAGGAAGGTGCGGGGATCGTGCGCGTATTGCATGCAGCGGGGACGATGGCGTGCGGTGGCGGGTGTGGCGGCGGAAGACTAATTCACTGGCCCAGCCAGCGCGAGCGCGCCGCGTGCCGTCCGCTCTCGAGCTTCACCTTGAACTGCGCCGCAGGCTCACGCGCCAGCGTCACCGGCCGCGCCTGCAGCTCGTCGCGGCGGAAGGCGTGCAGCTCGATGCGGTCGCCGGTGCGGTAGCGCGCCAGCAGCTTGTCGAGCTGGCCGGGCGCGACGCGCAGGCCGTCGAGGGCCACCAGCAGGTCGCCCGCGGACAGGCCCGCGGCCTGCGCCGCGCCGCCGTCCAGCACCTGGGTGACGCGCACCCAGCCGTCCTCGGTCTTGACCTTGATGCCCAGCGCCGCGGTGCGCGCCGGCTTCTGCGCCTCGGCCTTGAGGCCGAACGCCTTGAACAGCGCCGGCAGCGGCAGCTCGCCGGTGCCTTCGGTCAGCGAGCGCAGCAGCGGCCCCATGCGCAGGCCGGTGACTTCATCGAACAGTGCATGGACCTCGGCCTCGGTCACGCCGCGCTGCACCGCGCCCGGCGCATAGAAGCCGCGGCCGTAGCGGCGCCACAGCGCGCGCATGACATCGTCCAGCGAGCGTCGCCCGCGGGTCTTGTCGCGGATGGTCAGGTCCAGCGCCAGCGCCACCAGCGAACCCTTGGTGTAGTAGCTGACGATGGCGTTGGGGGCGTTCTCATCCTGGCGGTAGTACTTGGTCCAGGCATCGAAGGAGCTTTCCGCCACGCTCTGCTTGGTGCGGCCGCTGCCGCGCAGCACGCCGTTCCAGGTCTTGGCCAGCATCTCGATGTACTGCGCATCGGTGATGCAGCCCGAGCGCACCAGCACCAGGTCGTCGTAGTAGCTGGTGAAGCCCTCGAACAGCCACAGCAGCGGGGTATGGGTTTCCTCCGCCAGCCGGTATGGCACGAACGCGGCCGGCTTGATGCGCTTGACGTTCCAGGTGTGGAAATACTCGTGGCTGCACAGCCCGAGGAAGGTGCGGTAGCCCTCGCTGGTATCGCTGTCGCCGCGCACCGGCAGGTCATTGCGCGCGCAAATCAGCGCGGTGCTGGCGCGGTGTTCCAGGCCGCCGTAGCCGTCGGTGGTGACCATCGTCATGAAGACGTAGCGGCGGTTGCTGTCCAGGAACGGCGCCTGCGCGGTCTTGGGCTCGAACAGCCGGATCTGCGCTTCGCAGATGCGCTTCAGGTCGCGGCACACGCGCTCGAGGTCGAGCTGCGGCACGCGGCCGGTGAAGACCACGTCGTGCTGCGCGCCGCAGGCGCGGAAGCTGGCCAGCTGGAAGGTGCCCATCTCGACCGGATGGTCGACCAGTTCATCGTAGTCGGTCACCTGGTAGCGGCCGAAGCCGTAGCGCTTGGCGCCTGCGCGGCCCGGCGCTTCGCGCATGGCGGTGGCCACGCGCCAGCCGCGATAGGCCTCGCCCGCGGGCGCATGGATATCGACGGTGCATGGCTGCTCGGCCTGCCCGTCCACGCACAGGAACACCGAGCTGCCGTTGAAGAAGCCGTGGGTGGTGTCCAGGTGCGCCGCGCGCACCGACAGGTCCCAGGCGTAGACCTCATAGCTGAGCGTCAGCGGGCCGTCGGCCAGGCTGACCGGCGCGGCCTGCCAGCGCTGCTTGTCGAGCTTGGTCAGCCTGACCTCGCGCCCGCCCGCATCGGCGCGGATGCGCACGATATTGCGCGCGAAGTCCCGGATCATGTAGCTGCCCGGGATCCAGGCCGGCAGCGAGAAACACTGGCCGGCGGGATCGGGCTCGCTCACGGTGACGGTGACGGCAAACAGGTGCGCTTCAGGCTGAAGCGGGGCGATGGCGTAGCGGATCGGCGTCATGGGCAGGATTGTAACGTCGGCGCTAGGACACGGAGGCAGCGCCGACGCGGTGGTGCATCAGGGCGACGGTGCGCGATCAGCCGCGATTCACATCCACCACCACGCGCCCGCGCATGCCGCCTTCCATGATCTTGCGGCCCGCCTCGATCGCATCGCCCAGGCCGATTTCACGCGTCAGCGCATTGAGCCGGTCCGGCTCCAGGTCGCTGGCGAGCCGCTGCCAGGCCTGCTCGCGCAGCGGCATCGCCGCCATCACGCTGTCGATGCCGTGCAAGGTGATGCCGCGCAGGATGAACGGCGCCACCGACCCCGGGAAGTCCAGGCCCTGCGCCAGCCCGCACGCCGTCACCACCCCGCCGTAGCGCACCTGGGCGCAGGCATTGACCAGCGTGTGCGAGCCAACCGAGTCGACCACCGCGGCCCAGCGCTCCTTTTGCAGCGGCTTGCCGGGCACGCCCAATTCGGCGCGGTCGATCACGTCATCGGCGCCCAGCGCCTTCAGGAAATCCGCTTCCCTGGTCTTGCCAGTCGAGGCCACCACCTTGTAGCCGAGCTTGCTCAGCAGCGAGATCGCCACCGTCCCCACTCCGCCCGAGGCGCCGGTCACCAGCACCTCGCCATCGCCGGGGCGCACCGGGCCGTTGACGCCGCCGCGCTCCAGCGCCAGCACCGACAGCATCGCGGTATAGCCCGCGGTGCCGATCGCCATGGCCTGGCGCGTGGTGAAGGCGTCGGGCAGGCGCACTAGCCAGTCGCCCTTCAGGCGCGCGCGCTGCGCCAGGCAGCCCCAATGCGTCTCGCCCACGCCGTAGCCATTGAGCACCACCTTGTCGCCAGCCTTCCAGCGCGGGTGCGCGGACTCCAGCACCGTGCCGGCGCCGTCGATGCCCGCCACCATCGGCCACTTGCGCACCACCGGCGAGCGGCCCGTGATCGCCAGCCCGTCCTTGAAGTTGATGGTGGAGTAGTCGACGGCAACCAGCACGTCGCCGTCGGCGGGCAGCTGCGCGTCGTCGAGCGTGGCGATATTGGCCTGGGTGGCGCCGTCGGCCTGGGTCAGCAGCAATGCCTGGAAGGTCATGGTGTCTCCTTTGTCGCCTGGCGGCGATCGCATGGAATCAGGGGAAAGGCAGAAAGCAGAACGGCCGGACAAGTCCGGCCGTCGATCGGGCCGGTGCAGGTCCGGCGCGCGCTTATTTCTTGATGCTGGCGAGCTTGCGTTCCAGCGTGGCGACGTCCGCCGCGCCGGGGATGCGGGTGCCGTCGGTGAAGAACACCGCCGGCGTGCCGGTCACGTTCATGCTGTGGCCCAATGCCAGATTCTCTTCCAGCGGGGTCTTGCAGCTGCCGTTGCCGGTCAGCGCCACCTGCTTGAGCATCCAGTCGCGCCAAGCCTTGGTGCGGTCAGACGCGCACCAGACCTGCTTGGCCTTGGCTTCAGAATCCGGTGACAGCACCGGGTACAGGAAGGTGTACACGGTGATGTTGTCCATTTGCTGGAAGGTCTGCTCGATGCGCTTGCAGTAGCCGCAGTTGGGGTCGGAGAACACCGCCACCTGGCGGCTGCCATCGCCCTTGGTCCACTTGATCGCGCGCGCCAGCGGCAGGTCCGACCACTTGATGCGGTTGATCTCTGCCAGCCGCTCTTCGGTCAGGTTGGCGCCGGTGCGGGTGTCGATCATCTCGCCGTTCAGGATGTAGCGGCCCGAGGCGTCGGTGTAGACCACCTGCCCGCCGATATTGGCCTCGAACAGGCCCGGCACCGGGGTCTTGCTCACGCTCTTCACTTCAGCACGGCCGCCCACCATCTTCTGCAGCGACTCCTTGATGCGGTCGGTGCCGGGCTCGCCCGCGGCCATGGCGTGCAGCGCGAAGCCCGCCGCGGCCAGCCCGCCGGCGATGGCGGTGATCGCGGCGCTCATGGCGGGGCGGCGGCGCAGGAATGGGAACATGTGGACTCCAGAGTATTCGGTGATGGGATCGGAAAGTGGTTCGGCCGCGGTCAGCCGAGCGCGCGCCCGATCAGGAAGCGCTTGAGCAAGGACTGGCCGCCGACCGCGCGCATGCCGGTGTTACGCACCACGCGCGCGACGCCGCCTGGCAACGAGAACAACCGGTGCAGCCCGTCGGTGGCCGCGGTCAGCGCAAGCAAATCGGTGGCGCGGGCGCGCTCGTAGCGGCGCAGCAAGCGCAGGTCGCCCTCGCTGCGGAAAGGTTCTTTGTCGGCCATCACGCGGCCAAGTTCCGCGACGTCGCGCAGGCCCAGGTTCATGCCCTGGCCTGCCAGCGGATGCAACACGTGGGCGGCGTCGCCCACCAGCGCCACGTGCGGCTGCACGAAGTGGTCGGCACGCTGCAGCACCAGCGGGAAGCCCTGCGCCGGGGTCACGCAGCGCAGCGCGCCGAACTGCGCGCCGACCGCGCCGCTGGCGCCCTGCATCACGGTGGCGGCCAGCGCCTCGGGCGACAGCGCCAGCAGTTCGCGCGCGTGGGCTTCGTCGGCGGCCCAGACCATCGACACATGGTTGTCCGGCAGCGGCAGCAGCGCCAGCACTTCGCCGTTGGCGGGTTCCTCGTCGGCCATCAGCTTTTCGGGCGCGCCCAGGAACCACTGCCACGCGGTTTCCTGGTGCGGGCGCTCGCAGGCGAAATTGGCGACCACGCCCAGCTGGCGGTACTTGCGCGTGCTGACGCCGATATGGCATTGCTGGCGCAGCCAGGAGCGCGCGCCGTCGGCACCGACCACGCAGGCCGTGCGCAGCTTCTCGCCATTGCCCAGGGTCAGCGTGACGCCGTCCGGATCGCGCTCGAACGCGCTCGCCGTGGCGTCGTGCCAGGTCACCTGATGCTGGAAGCCCAGCGCCGTGTCAAGTGCGCGCTCGACGTGGCTGGATTCGATGATCCACGCCAGCTGCGGCACCGCGGCCGCGTAGGCCGAGAAATGCAGGTCCCCGTCCAGGCTGGGCGAAGTCTCGGCCGCGCTGACATCGCCGAACACGCGCATGTCGCGCACCGGCTGGATCCGCGCCGGGTCCAGCGCCTCCCACACCCGCATGCGCTCCAGCAGCGCCTGCGAGCTGGCCGAGAAGGCGTAGATGCGGCTGTCCCAGTCATCCGGCCCGGCCGCCGTGCGCCCGCTGGCGCGGGGCGGCCTGGGCGCGACCAGCGCCACGTCCATGCCCTGCTGGGCCAGCAGCAGCGCACAGGACTTGCCGACGATGCCGCCGCCGACGACAGCAACCTGGAAAGCGGAGGAGTTGCGCGCAGACGGGCGCGCGGACGCGTGGGATCGGGTCATGGCTGGATTATAGCCACGTCACTCCTGGCCCTGCCCCCACGCCGGCTCAACCCGGCCGATGGCGAGGCCCCATCCGCTAGAATACGGGTTTTGCAATTTCCCGCCTTCTACCATGAGCCTCCAATGCGGCATCGTCGGCCTGCCCAACGTCGGCAAGTCCACGCTGTTCAATGCCCTGACCAAGGCCGGCATCGCCGCCGAAAATTACCCGTTCTGCACCATCGAACCCAATGTGGGCGTGGTCGAAGTGCCGGATCCGAGGCTCGCCAAGCTGGCGGAGATCGTCAAGCCGGAGCGCGTGCTGCCGGCCGTGGTCGAGTTCGTCGATATCGCCGGCCTGGTGGCGGGCGCCTCCAAGGGTGAAGGCCTGGGCAACCAGTTCCTGGCCAATATCCGCGAATGTGACGCCATCACCCACGTGGTGCGCTGCTTCGAGGACGATAACGTGATCCACGTGGCCGGCAAGGTGGACCCGCTGTCGGACATCGAAGTGATCAACACCGAACTCGCGCTGGCCGACCTGGCCACCGTCGAGAAGGCGCTGGCCCGCTACATCAAGCCGGCCCGCGCCGGCGACAAGGAAGCCCTGCGCCTGGTCGCCGTGCTGGAAAAGGCGCAAGCCGTGCTGGACCAGGCCAAGGCCGTGCGCACCCTGGACCTGGCTCCCGAAGAGTGGGAAGCCATCCGCCCGTTCTGCCTGATCACCGCCAAGCCGACCATGTACGTCGCCAACGTGCGTGAAGACGGCTTCGAGAACAACCCGCACCTGGACGCCGTGCGCGAGCACGCCAAGCTGACCGATTCCCCCGTGGTGTCCGTCTGCGCCGCCATCGAGGCTGAGATCGCCGACCTGGACGACGCCGACAAGGCCGAATTCCTGGCCGACCTGGGCATGGAAGAACCCGGCCTGGACCGTGTGATCCGTGCCGGCTTCAAGCTGCTCGGCCTGCAGACCTACTTCACCGCCGGCGTCAAGGAAGTGCGCGCCTGGACCATCCACGTCGGCGACACCGCCCCCAAGGCAGCCGGCGTGATCCACACCGACTTCGAACGCGGCTTTATCCGCGCGCAGACCATCGCCTATGAAGACTTCATCAGCTTCAAGGGTGAGACCGGCGCGAAGGAAGCCGGCAAGATGCGGGCGGAAGGCAAGGAGTATGTGGTGAAGGATGGGGATGTGATGAACTTCCTGTTCAACGTCTGACCGGCAGACGTCATGAAAAAGCCACCGCATGCGGTGGCTTTTTTTCTTTGGGCCGGACGATATCACTTTCGCCTCACAACCTCTCCATCCCCTTCCCCCTCAACCCCACCAGCAGCGCCTGCCCGTCCGCCCCCACGCGGAACTCCCCATACTGCGCCTGCGCAAACCGCTCGCCCTGCCCCTCCTGGAAGAAATACGCATCGGTCGACACCTGCACCTGCGTGCCGCCCCAGCGCGAGCGGGCGACCTGGTAGCGCAGCAGTTGCTCCCCTGCCGCCAGCGGCTCGCCGCCGTGTACGCGCACGAAGCTGGCCACGCCCTGTTCATTGCGGCGGATCACGGCCACGCCGTCGCGGGGTGGCCGGTCGTCCTGCGTCTGAGCGGTGCGGATCTGGTTGCCGATGTCAAAGTTCAGCGCCATGTAGTCGCCCTGCATCAGCGAGCGCGGGTCGACCGGGGCGAGCTTGAGGTAGACGGTATCGCCGCGCGCCAGCAGGCGCTCCTTGCCGGCGATGCCGGCGGCGGCGAGTGCCAGCGTCAGCGTCAGGGCCCAGGCAATCAGGATCCAGCGTTTCATGCGGCCTCCTTGCCGGTGCGGGTGCGCAGCAGCCAGTAGCGGCCGGCCAGCAACAGTGCGCCGGCCGCGGCGAGCGTGGCGGACTTGGCCAGCAGGGTCCAGTGCAGCGCGCTGTAGTACCAGATAAAGCCGACAGCGATGCTGGCGATGCCCAGGCCCAGCCACGGCATCGACGCGCGGCGCAACGCCAGGCCGAGCGCGAGAACTCCTGCCACGACCGCGGGCGCGGCCGCCATCAGCGCGCCGAAGGCCGCCACGCCGGCAAGGACGGCGCCCTGCATGGCGGGGCTGAGTGCCAGGCGGCGGCATTCGGCGAGCGCAAACCCGGCCAGTACCACTGTGGCCAGCCCACCCGCGACCCAGTGCGCCAGCGGGATGCGTCCGGCTTCCGGGCCGCCCAGCCAGGCCAGCGGATGGCTCATGCCGGTGACGACCAGTGCGACGGCCAGCGTGAACAGCAGCGTCGCGTCGGCCATCGGTTCCAGCAGCGTGTGGCGGCCGGCCGCGCACAGCCGTGCTTCGGCCAGCGTGAAACCCGTCACCAGCGCGCAGCCGAGCGGCACCAGCCAGCCGAGGGACCACGTCAGCAACAGCCAGTCCTCCGGCTCGCTGCCGGCCAGGACGAGATGCACGGCGCCTGCCAGCCCGATCCATGCGCCCACCGCGCACAGCAGCCGGTGCAGCCGGTTGGGGACCAGCAAGGCGAGCGCGGCCTCGAACAGGGCCAGTCCGGCCCAGAAGCCCGCGCTCTCGGTGACGCGCGTGAAGCCCAGGGCCTCGGCCAGCCCGAACACGGCCATGCCCTGTCCGCTCAGGCTCACGGCCAGCGCGAACTGCCCCGCGGCAATGCCGCCGCCACGCCAGTACAGCAGCGCGGCCAGTGCGATCATGGCCAGGCCGGTCACCGCCATGGCGATGCCGTTCTCGCGCGCGGCGACGAAGACCGTGCCGACCAGGAAGAGCTGGAAGAACAAGGCACCGAGCCAGCCCGCCGCGCCCATCAGGCAGCGCACGGCCCAGGGGGTGTGGGTATGGTCGGGCCGCTCGCCCTGTACCTCGCCGCGTGCGGCGAGGTCCTGCCAGAGCCGTTGCCCGGTCTGCAGTTCGGTCGTCATGCCTGCTCCAGTTGGCCGCGCCAGGCACGCATCAGCCAGGCGGCCGCGCCGGCGGCAAGGCCGATGGTCACCAGCCCAAGCAGCAGGAAGGCGCCGAAATCGTCCTTGCCCTCGAACAGCACCTTGGCGATCGCGGCCACCGCCAGCACGATGCCGGTCAGGCAGGCCAGGCTCAGCACCACGATGTCGAAGTCGCGCTGGCGGAACCACCAGACCAGGGCGGCCAGTACCACCAAGGACAGCGCAAATGCAGCACCGTCGAAGTGGCTATCCAGCAGGCTGGCCAGCCCGAGCGAGCCGGCGTGCACGCAGGCCAGCGCGGCCAGCATGCGGCTGCCGGTCTGCCCGCGGAAGCCCAGCGTCGGCGCCCGGGCGCACAGCAGCTGCCACAGCACCAGTTGCAGCACCACCGCGCCCAGCAGCGCCAGCGTGGCGGTGCGCATATGGCGCGTATCGAACAGTAGCGCGAACACGCCTTCGACACCGAAGCGGATGCTGAAATAGCGCAGCAACGCCACGTTGCCGACCACGATCACCAGCCACCAGTGCGGTGCGGCGCGCGCCGCCAGCGCCCAGGGCACCGCCAGCAACGCCCATAGCGCAAACAGCTGCCAGGCGTCGGCGCCGGTCTGGTAGGTCTGCCCGATCACCGCGAGCAGCACGCCGGCGACGACCTGCGCGCCGCCCAGCGCGGCCCGGCCCGCGGTGTCGCCAGCCGGGCGCAGCCAGGCAAAGGCGGCGAGCAGCGTGAGCGCGCCGGCCAGCAGGCCGAACTTGGAAAACTTGTGGAGATCCTGCCAGTTGAAGGCGAAGAACACGATCACGCCCGCGCACAGCAGCGCGGTGCCCAGCGCCATCAGCGCCGTGTCCAGCCAGCGGCGCCAGTCGGTGGCGACGGGCTCGGTGCGCGCCCACGGCGCAGGGACGCCGGCCGCGTCCAGGCGCCCCAATGCACGCCAGTCGGCCAGTGCCCGGCGGATGGCGCGCCGTTCGCCGGTGGCTACGGTGGGTGTGCCTTGCATGTAAGTGTCCTTACGTGCTGAGATGACGGGGACTTTAGCAAAGCGGCGCGGGGGCCGCACCTGTTCCGTGGGAGGGGGTGGTGCGGTCGCGCTCTGATCTATGCCCGGCGTGCGCGGGCCGGTATGCTGTGGTTTTCTCGTCCTGCGCCCGCTCCATGACTCTCGGAATCCTTGCCGCCATCCATGATGAAGTCGATGGCCTGGTGGCCGCCATGCGCCATGACGACAGCCGCGCCACGGTGCGCACCATCGGCATGCGCGACTACTATGCCGGCCAGCTGTTCGGGCAGCCGTGCGTGCTGGTGCTGGCGCGCATGGGCAAGGTGGCGGCGGCGGCGACCACGGTCACGCTGATCCGCGAGTTCGGCGCGACGCAGATCGTCTTCACCGGGCTGGCCGGGGGCATCGGCGCCGGCACCAATGTCGGCGACATCGTCATCGCCGACAGCACCATCCAGCATGACCTCGACGCACGTCCGTTCTTCGGCCGCCATGAAGTGCCGCTGCTGGACCGTGCCGAGTTCCCGACCGACCCGGCGCTGACCGCCGAGCTGGAAGCCGCCGCGCGCGAATTTCTGCAGCTGGACCTGCCTGCCGAGGTGCCGCGCGAGGTGCTGGAACGATTCGGCGTGGCCGCGCCGGCGCTGCACCACGGAATGATCGCCAGCGGCGACCAGTTCATCGGCTCACCGGCGGCGGTGACGGAGTTGCGTGAGCGGCTGCCCGGATTGCTGGCGGTGGAAATGGAAGGCGCCGCGGTGGCGCAGGTCTGCCACGAATACGGCGTGCCGTATGCCGTGATGCGGACCATTTCGGACCGGGCCGACGATAGCGCCCATGTGGACTTCGCGGCATTCCTGAAGGATGTGGCCAGTCATTATTCCAGCGGCGTGCTGCGCCGGCTGCTGGCGGGAAGAGCCAAGGCCGACACTGCCGAAACGCCGGTCCGCTTCTGATCGCGATCAAGCGGCGAGCGGATTCCCGCCGCCGCAGTCAGTTCTGCTCTTACCGCCCGCGCGGCCGCACCGCGCCCCAGGCCCCCACCAGCAGCGCCGAGCCGGCGATCACCGCCAGCCAGCTGCTGAGCTGCCCATCGACGAACAGATGCAAGGCCCGGCCGCCGTAGAAAGCGCCCGCCGCACCCGCCGCACCCAGCACCAGCGCGGCCGGCAGGGTCACCACGCGCCCTGCCGGATGCAGCCGGCGCGCCGCCAGCCCCACCAGCAAACCCACGATCAAGGTGCCCAGCATCCGCTTCTCCTGTGTTGTCAGCATCACAGCCGCAAGGGCTGCGGCGTAACGATACTGCAATCCGGGGCCGCTGCCATGCCCCCGCCCGGCCCCGGATGGCGCCGCGCCTGCAATTAGCGATCCCGGCGGTATAATGGCATCCGGTCCGGCCACGCGCCTGACCGTACCAGTCCCCTACAAATGCAACTGCTCGCGATCGGCATCAATCACACAACGGCACCCGTCTCGCTGCGCGAGCGGGTGGCGTTTCCGCTCGAGCAGATCAAGCCCGCGCTGGGTGCGCTGCGCTCCCACCTGTCGGGGCGCAGCGGCACCGAAGCCGCCATCCTGTCCACCTGCAACCGCACCGAGATCTACTGCGCGACCGACGTCCTGACGCCGGGCACGGATGGTTTCGAGCACACCCTGCGCTGGCTGTCGCAGCACCACAACGTGCCCGCCGGCGAACTGGCGCCGCACCTGTACGCGCTGCCGCAGTCCGAAGCCGTGCGCCATGCCTTCCGCGTGGCCAGCGGCCTGGATTCGATGGTGCTGGGCGAGACCCAGATCCTGGGCCAGCTCAAGGACGCCGTGCGCACCGCCGGCGAAGCCGGCTCGCTGGGCACGTACCTGAACCAGCTGTTCCAGCGCACCTTCGCGGTGGCCAAGGAAGTGCGCGGCCAGACCGAGATCGGCGCGCATTCAGTGTCGATGGCCGCGGCCGCGGTGCGGCTGGCGCAGCGGATCTTTGAAAGCGTCTCGACCCAGCGCGTGCTGTTTATCGGCGCGGGCGAGATGATCGAACTGTGCGCCACGCACTTCGCCGCGCAGCAGCCGCGCCAGATCGTGGTGGCCAACCGCACCGTGGAACGCGGCGAAAAGCTCGCCGAGCAGCTCTCCGGCCAGGGCCTGACCGCCAACGCGATCCGCCTGACGGACCTGGGCGAGCGCCTGCATGAATTCGATATCGTGGTGTCCTGCACCGCCAGCTCGCTGCCGATCATCGGCCTGGGCGCGGTGGAGCGCGCGGTCAAGCGCCGCAAGCACCGCCCGATCATGATGGTCGACCTGGCCGTGCCGCGCGACGTCGAGCCCGAAGTCGCGCGCCTGGACGACGTCTTCCTGTACACCGTCGACGATCTCGGCGCGATCGTGCGTGAAGGCAACGCGATGCGCCAGGCTGCGGTGGCGCAGGCCGAGGCCATCATCGAAAGCCGGGTGCAGAACTTCATGCACTGGCTGGAAACCCGCAGCGTGGTGCCGGTCATCCGCGAACTGCAGACCAGCGGCGAAGCCATCCGCCAGGCTGAACTGGAACGCGCGCGCCGCATGCTGGCACGCGGCGACGACCCCGAAGCCGTGCTGGAGGCCCTCTCCGGCGCGCTGACCCGCAAGTTCCTGCACGGCCCCACCCGCGCGCTGAACCACACCCAGGGCGA
>NZ_JFJW01000066.1:51079-66227 GCF_000611125.1 Cupriavidus sp. SK-4 | reverse complement strand
CCGGGCCTGTTCCGCCACAGCAGCCACTCCGAGCGCTAGCCGCTCTGCCCTTGCGCCGCGCGCCCTGCCGCGCCGGCACGCCGCCGCCCGCCCGCGGGTAGCCCCGGCCCCTGGCCCACCTCTTTCCCCCGCGCCCGATGAAAGCCAGCATGCTTGCCAAGCTCGACCAACTGGCCGAGCGACTCGATGAAGTCAACGCCCTGCTCGCGCGCGAAGACGCGACCGCGAAGATAGACCAGTACCGCAAGCTCAGCCGCGAACATGCCGAGTTGTCGCCGGTGGCCGAGCAATACGGCCAGTACCGCCAGGCACAGGACGACCTGGCCACCGCGCAGGCGCTGCTGGACGATGCGGAGATGAAGGACTTTGCCGCCGACGAGATCGCCAGCGCGCGCGCGCGGCTGGAAGCCCTGGAAGCGAGCCTGCAGCGCCTGCTGCTGCCCAAGGACCCCAACGACGACCGCAACCTGCTGCTGGAAATCCGCGCCGGCACCGGCGGCGAGGAAAGCGCGCTGTTCGCCGGCGACCTGCTGCGCATGTACACGCGCTATGCCGAACGCCAGCGCTGGCAGGTCGAAGTGATGAGCGAATCGGAATCAGACCTGGGCGGCTACAAGGAAGTGATCGTGCGCATCGCCGGCGATGCGGCATTCTCCAGGCTGAAGTTCGAATCCGGCGGCCACCGCGTGCAGCGCGTGCCGGCGACCGAGGCACAGGGGCGCATCCACACCTCGGCCTGCACGGTCGCGGTGATGCCCGAAGCCGATGAAGTGGGCGAGGTCGAGATCAACCCGGCCGACCTGCGCATCGACACCTTCCGCGCCTCGGGCGCTGGCGGCCAGCACGTCAACAAGACCGATTCCGCGGTGCGCCTGACCCACCTGCCGACCGGCATCGTGGTCGAGTGCCAGGACGACCGCAGCCAGCACCGCAACAAGGACAAGGCGATGAAGGTGCTGGCGGCCCGCATCAAGGACATGCAGACGCGCGCCGCCCAGGCCAGGGAGGCCAGCACGCGGCGCAACCTGATCGGCTCGGGCGACCGCAGCGACCGCATCCGCACCTACAACTTCCCGCAGGGGCGGGTCACAGACCACCGCATCAACCTGACGCTGTACAAGATCGACATGATCATGGACGGCGACATGGATGAGCTGCTGTCGGCACTGGCCTCGGAACACCAGGCTGATCAGCTTGCTGCACTTGGCGAAGAGTCGTAAGCACCACAAATTGTCGTGCAACCCGGCCTTCCGCCCCGAACACCGCGTAAAGTCGCCGATATCTTTGTATTTCTTGTAAATGCTTGAAACAGCACTGGTAGGGGTAAGCCCGCTGTCTATAATCGATTTCGACCGGCAAACGGAGAATGGTGCCGGGTAGTCACTCCCGAGAACATACCTAGGACGAAATCATGAAAAAACTGCTCGCGCTGTTGATGATCACCGCGGCCATGGCCGCTTGCAGCAAGAAGGAAGAAGCCCCGCCTGCCGCCTCGAACGCCGAGAGCGCCATGCAAAGCGCCGCTGAATCCGCCAAGGCCGCCGCCAGCGATGCCGCCGCTGCCGCCAGCAACGCCGCAGACGCCGCCAAGTCCGCCGCCAGCGGTGCTGCGGCCGACGTCTCGGCTGCCGCCGACAAGGCCAAGGAAGACGCCGCCAGCGCCATGGCAAATGCCAAGCAGGCCGCCAAGGATGCCGTCAACACGGGTGCCGACAAGGCCAAGGACGCCGTCAATAAGTAATCGTCCCGGCGGGGGCATTGCGCCGCCCGCTGTCGATGAGCGGTACACTGGCAGCAAGCTGGAAGTCCCGCCCCAAAGCCCCGCCAGGCCTTTGCGCCGGTGGGGTTTTTTGTAGCCGGCAAAAGAACCGTCCCCTCCCTTTCGATGTCTTCCCCAAACTCTGCCGCGCTGCCGGCGACCCCCACGCTGCGCGAAGCCCAGACCCTCGCCGCCATGGCCGGGCTGCCTGCCCTGGAAGTGCGCATGCTGCTGACGCATGTCACCGGCCTGAGCCGCACCCAGCTGATCACGCGCGACACCGACACCCTCACCATCGCCCAGCGCGACGCCTATGCCACGCTGCTGGCACGGCGGCTGGCGGGCGAGCCGATGGCCTACCTGATCGGCGAGCGCGAGTTCTTCGGCCGCAAGTTCCGGGTCACGCCTGATGTGCTGATCCCGCGGCCCGATACCGAGGTCGCCGCCGAAGCCTCGCTGGCGCGGCTGGCCGAGGTGCCGCAGCCGAACGTGCTGGACCTGGGCACAGGCTCGGGCATCCTGGCCGTGACGCTGGCGCGCGAGCGCCGGGATGCGCAAGTCTGGGCCACCGACATCTCGCCCGGCGCGCTGATGGTGGCGCAGGACAACGCCAGCGCGCTCGGCGCCGACCGCATCCACTTCCTGGTGTCTGACTGGTACGCGGCGCTGCCGCCGGGCCTGCGCTTTCACCTGATCGTCAGCAATCCGCCCTACATCGCCGAGGGCGATCCGCACCTGACCGAAGGCGACCTGCGCTTCGAACCGATCGATGCGCTGACTGACCACGACGACGGCCTGTCCGACCTGCGGGTCATCGTCGGCGGTGCCGGCGCCCGGCTGCTGCCTGGCGGCTGGCTGCTGATGGAGCATGGCTACGACCAGGCACAGGCCACCCGCCAGTTGCTGGAGGACGCCGGTTTCACCGAGGTCTTCACCGCCCGCGACCTGGCCGGCCTGGAACGCTGCACCGGCGGACGCTGGCAAGGCGCCCAGCCCGGCGGCACCACTGCCGCTCACTGAAGCCCGGCGGCGATTCCGGTAAAATCGCCGTCAGATCCCCGCCACGCGGCCAGGCCGTGTGGTGTCCCATTCTCCCCAGGCGGCGCCCGCGACACGGCATCGCCCCACTGAAAAGCAAACCATGAGCGACGTGCAGCAAAAGATCGATCAGATCGTCAAGGGCAACCCGGTAGTCCTGTTCATGAAGGGCTCCGCGCAATTCCCGATGTGCGGCTTCTCGGGCCGCGCCATCCAGATCCTGAAGGCCTGCGGCGTGGACGCACCGACCACGGTCAACGTGCTGGATGACGAAGGCATCCGCCAGGGCATCAAGGAATACGCCAACTGGCCGACCATCCCGCAGCTCTACGTGAACGGCGAGTTCATCGGCGGCTCGGACATCATGATGGAGATGTACCAGAACGGCGAACTGCAAACCCTGCTGAAGGGCTGAGTTCCTTTATGTCCGTGACTGGCGGCACACCCAAACGGCTGATCGTCGCCATCACGGGCGCCACCGGCGCCATCTACGGCGTGCGCCTGCTGCAGGTGCTGCGCGCGGCGCCTTCGGTGGAAACCCATCTGCTGATTTCGCCGGCCGGCGTGATGAACCTGCAGCACGAGCTCGACATCAGCCGTGCCGAGGTGGAGGCGCTCGCCGGCGTCGTGCACAACGTGCGCGACATCGGCGCGACCATCGCCAGCGGCTCGTTCCGCGCACAGGCGATGGTGGTGGCCCCCTGCTCCATGCGCACGCTGGCGGCAATTGCGCACGGCCTGTCCGACAACCTGATCACGCGCGCCGCCGACGTCACGCTCAAGGAGCGGCGCAAGCTGGTGCTGATGGTGCGGGAAACGCCGCTGAACCTTGCGCACCTGCACAATATGACGGCGGTGACAGAAATGGGCGGGATCGTGTTCCCGCCGGTTCCGGGCTTCTACCAGAAGCCACAGAGCATTGCCGAACTGGTCGACCATACGGTCGGGCGCGTGCTCGACCTGGTGGATCTGCCGGAGATCGGCCAGACGCTCGCGCCCAGCTGGGGCGGGCTGAACGCACGCGCCGGCGACGCGGCCGGCAACTGAACTGCAGCCGGCGCGCGGCCTCTCTCTACGCGCCGGCATCCTCCCGCATTGTCGTGCCAACCGCTGTCATTACCAGCGGCGGTAGCCCCGGCCATAGTAGCCATAGCCATAGCCACCGTAGTAGTACGGCCGCGGTGCCACCACCACCGGCGCGGGCGCCACGTACACCGGCGCAGGGCCGATCGCGGGGCCGGCAGGCGTGGGATAGACGGCGCAGCCGCCCAGCAGGGTGACGGATGCCGCAGCGGCAGCCAGTCCAATTGTCAGCATTCTCATCATTCGTCCTTGGGGTCGGGACGGGCATGTGCCTGCCCTGCTGACGTTATACGGGCAGAAAGCGTAATACGGCGTCAAAGGCGTGTAAGGCTTGTTACCGTTCCCTACGCGCCCTGTAACACGCCCAAGGATGGCGTCAGATCTCGAACCGTATCCCCTGCGCCAGCGGCAGCGAATCGCCATAGTTGATGGTGTTGGTGGCGCGGCGCATATAGCCCTTCCACGCATCCGATCCCGACTCGCGGCCCCCGCCGGTTGCCTTTTCCCCGCCGAAGGCGCCGCCGATCTCCGCGCCGCTGGTGCCGATGTTGACGTTGGCAATGCCGCAGTCGCTGCCTGCCGAGGACAGGAAGCGCTCGGCCTCGCGCATCGATTCCGTGAAGATGCACGACGATAGCCCGTGCGCCGCGGCGTTGTTCAGCGCGATGGCCTCATCCAGCGTGGTGTACGGCATCAGGTACAGGATCGGCGCGAAGGTTTCGGTCAGCATGGTGTCGTGCTGGGCGTCGGTCATCACCAGCGCGGGCCGCACGTAACAGGCATGCGGGTAGCGGTCGGCCAGCAGCCGTTCGCCGCCGGTGACGATATTGCCCTGCGCGCGGCAGGCGGCCAGCGCATTGGCCATGGCATCGCCCGCGGCGGTGTCGATCAGCGGGCCGACCAGGGTGCCGTCGGCGAGCGGGTCGCCGACGGGCAGGCGGTCGAACACGGTGATCAGCCGGCTCGCCATGGTGTCCATCAGGTCGGCGTGGATAAAGCAGCGACGCAGCGTGGTGCAACGCTGGCCCGCCGTGCCGGCCGCGGCAAAGGTGATGGCCCGCACGGCCAGCTCGATGTCGGCCGAAGGCGCGACGATGGCGGCATTGTTGCCGCCCAGCTCCAGGATGCTGCGCTTGAAGTGCCCGGCGCAGGCAATGCCGACCTCGCGGCCCATGCGGGTCGAGCCGGTGGCGCTGACCAGCCGCACCGCCGGGTGCGATACCAGGTGGGTGCCCAGCATGCGCCCACCCGGCAGCACCGCCGAGATGCCTGCATGCTGCGGCGCCGCCGCGGCCAGCACGCGCTCCAGCAGGCCATGCGCGGCCAGCGCGCACAGGGTGACTTTTTCCGAGGGTTTCCAGATCACGCCGTTGCCGCACACCAGCGCCAGCGCCGCATTCCACGCCCACACCGCCACCGGGAAGTTGAAGGCCGAGATCACGCCGCACAGCCCATACGGATGCCAGGTCTCGCGCATCGCATGCTGCGGGCGCTCGGAGGCAATGGTCAGCCCGTGCAGCTGGCGCGACAGCCCGACCGCGAAGTCGCAGATGTCGATCATCTCCTGCACCTCGCCCAGGCCTTCCTGCAGGATCTTGCCGGACTCCAGCGAAACCAGCCGGCCCAGCGCCGGCTTGTGCTCGCGCAGCACCTCGCCGAAGCGCCGCACGATCTCGCCGCGCGCGGGCGCGGGCAGCAGCGCCCAGGTGGTCTGCGCCGCGTGGGCGCGGGCAATCAGCGCATCGGCCTGCGCCGGCGTGCAGGCCGTGACATGGCCGATGGCCTCGCCATCGACCGGCGAGCGGACCGTCACGGCGCCGGCCGGCGTGCCCTCCCGCCACGGCCGCGGCAGGCCCAGCGAATCCCAGCAGGCAGCGAACTCTTGCGCTTTCATATGACGGTCTCCTGGAGCGGATGCTGCGTGTAATGGCGGCCGAAGCGATTGGCAAGGAAGGCGTCCAGCGGCATCGACTCCTGCCGCACGAAGCCGGATTGCGGCAGCGCGCCGGTGGCCACCATGTCCAGCGCGGTGCAGATGCCCGCGGCGGTGGTCAGCTGGATCGCGTTGACATGGCCACCCTTGCCATCCACCCCGCCGATGCGCGCCGAGAACGAAGCCTGCGTCAGCGGCCCGCGCCCGCGTTCGCCCCCGGCCGGGTAGCCGGTGGCGGTGGCGAACACGATCACCACGTCCTGGTCGGTCACCGGGATGGCGCGATCGAAGATATCGCGCAGCCATTCGCGGCGTTCGCGCAGGCGCAGGTCGTTGAGCAGCAGCTTCATCAGCGCGCAATGGCCGGGATAGCGGATGGACTTGTAGTCGACATGGCGAGCGCGGCCGGCCAGCGTCTCGGGCAGCGTGCCCAGGCCGCCAGATGTATTAAAGGCTTCGTACTCGATGCCGTCCAGCGCAAAGCTTTCCAGCCCCTCCAGCGCCGTCAGTTCCACGCGGCGGCCGTCGACGATGGCCTCGCACGGGTTGCAGTACTCGTTGATCAGTCCCTCGGTGCTCCAGGTCAGGTTGTACTTGAGCGCATTGCTGGGGTAGCGCGGCAGCGCGCCGACCCGCATCTGCAGGTCCAGCAGCTCACCCCCGCCGCGCAGGAAGCGCTGCGCCAGGTCATGCCCGACCACGCCAATAAAGCCCGGCGCCAGCCCGCACTGCGGCATCAGCACCGAGCGCGCGCTTTGCGCCAGCTGGCGGATGGCCTGGGTCGCGGCCACGTCCTCGGTCAGGTCGAAGTAATGCACGCCCAGGCGCGCCGCCACCGAAGCCACGCTGATCGCGGCATGGAACGGCAGCGCGTTGAGCACGGCATCGGCGCCGGCCAGCAGCGCGGCGCAGGTGCCGGGCTCGGTGGGGTCGCCGGCGCGCGCCAGCACGCCGCGCGGCAGGCCGTCGAGGCGGCGTGCGTCATGGTCGACCACGCTGACGCGGTAGTCGCCGCTGTCATGCAGCATGGTGGCAATGGTGCGCCCGACCTTGCCCGCGCCCAGTACCGCCACGTGCAGCGGGCGGGTCGCCTTGGGCAGGTCGCGCGGGGCCTGCCGGCCCAGGTTCGAGGCTTGCATAGTGTCTCCGTCCACAAGAAAAGGTTGTCCCGTTGACTGGAGTATGGATAGCGCGCGCGACACAATGAAGCCGCAATAACGACGAAAAACCGCCATAATCGAACGAAACGACGAACCATCCCGACGCAATGACTGAACTCGACACCACCGACCGGCACCTGCTGTCGCTGCTGCAGGCCAATGCCCGCGAAAGCGCCGCCAACCTCGCCCGGCACCTGGGTATCGCCCGCACCACCGTGGTCGCGCGCATCGCGCGGCTGGAGCGCAGCGGGGTGATCGCCGGCTACGGCGTGCGGCTGGGGCAGCGCATGGAAGACAACGCCATCCTGGCCTACTGCGGCCTGTCGGTGCAGCCCAAGGCCGCGCCCGCGATCCTGCGCGCGCTGCAGCGCCTGCCCGAGATCGAAGAGGTCAATTCCGTCAGCGGCCCCGTCGACTACCTGGTGGCGATCCGCTGCGACACGCATGACCGGCTGGACCGGCTGCTCGACGAGATCGGCATGCTCGACGGTGTCAACCACACCACCACCTCGATCGTGCTGGCGCGCAAGCTCGACCGCCGGCGCGCCGCCGGCTGACGCGGTATGCTGCCAAACCCATCAGCCTTTGCGGAGCAACAGAACATGAACAATCCGATCCGTGTCGCCGTGGGCGGCGTGACCGGCTGGGCCGGCGGCGAACTGGCGCGCGGCGTGGCCCATGCGGCCGACATGACTTTGGTGGCCGGCCTGTCGCGCGGCGCTGCCGGACAGACGCTGTCGCAGCTGACCGGCCATGCCGACACCCCGGGCGTGGCGGCCGCCAGCATCGAGGCCCTGGGCGAGACGCCCTACGACGTCTATGTCGAATACACCAAGCCGGGCATCGCCAAGCACAACATCCTGCAGGCGCTGGCGCACGGCGCGCACGTGGTGGTGGGCACCTCGGGGCTGACCGACGAGGACTATGCCGAGATCGACGCGGCCGCGCGCCAGGCCGACCGCGGCGTGCTCGCCTGCGGCAATTTCGCCATCACCGTGGTGCTGCTGCAGAAGTTTGCCGAGATGGCCGCGCGCCACCTGGAGCACTGGGAGATCATCGACTATGCCAAGGCCGGCAAGATCGACGTACCCTCCGGCACCGTGCGCGAGCTGGCCTACCGGCTCGGCCAGGTCAAGGCCGCCGCGCAGGCGGTGCCGGTCGACCAGGTCAAGGGCCCGAAGGAAACCCGCGGCGCCACCATGTCGGGCACGCAGGTGCACGCGGTGCGGCTGCCGGGCTACCAGCTTGGCGTGGAAGTGATCTTCGGCGCCGACGGCCAGCGCCTGCACCTGAAGCACGAAGCCGGCGACGGCTCCACGCCCTATGTCGCCGGCGCGCTGCTGGCGATCCGCAAGGTCCACATCGTGCGCGGCGTGGTGCGGGGGCTGGACAAGGTGATGGAAGGGCTCTGAGGCCAGGTCAGCAGGCGGCCAGGCCGCCTGCTGCGAGTATTACCAGCTGCCAGGCTTCTCCGGCTTGGCGGCTGGCTTCGGCGCGGGCTTGGTGGCGGCGGCTGCCTTGCCGCCCTTGGCCGCGGGTGCCGAGGCCGGATTGAGCTGCTTGTCCACCTCGGCATCCTTGTCCGCCATCAGCACGCGCGCCTGCGGCAGCAGCATTTCGATGGTGCCGGTGTTGGGGTCTTCCGGCATGGCGTAGAGCTCAACCGTCAGCGGCTTGTGCATCCAGCCGGCGTGCAGCGTCTTGATGCTCTTGCCAGCCTTGTCGGGCATGTCGACCTGCTCCTGCCGGAACGGCTTGCCGTACAGCGCACTGACGCTGTCGGCCGCGGCCTGCTGCGAGTTAGCGCCGGCGGTCGGCACCACCAGGCCGACCAGCGCGTTGCGGTCGACAAAGGCCAGCACAAAGGGGCCGTCCATGAAGGACGGGCGCTGCGCGCGCGGCACGCCGACCTGGCGCATCAGGCCATCACCCTTCAGTTCGACACAGAATCCGGTGACGTCGCGGCCATCGGGCGTGCGCTTGTCGGCGCAATCCGGCAAGGCCGGCAGCGGGTTGCCGATTTCCAGCATGGCCAGCAGCGGCGACAGCGCGCTGTTCTCGGCCTTGGCCTGGGCCTTGGCCGGTGCGGGGGCTGGTTTGGCGGCAGGGGCGGAAGCGGGGGCGGCAATGGCGCCGGCAGCGGCGCCCAGCAGGCCGGCAAGCGCCAGCCCGGCAACGGGGAATTTCAAATCGGACTCCTGATGAACGGCTCCGGGTTGGAGCCCGCCCCGTCCGGGTTGTTCCTGCTTGGCGCGGGCGGTGACGGGAAAGTCACCGGCGGCCACCTAGGCCAGGGGCGAGCGCTAGCTTACCCGATGGCCTCGGCGGCTCCCGCACTTATGGCAGCCGCTCAGCTTGCCGGCGCTCTGCGCATCAGCACCTCGCGCGCGCTGACGCCGCAAATGGGCTGCTACCGCTGGCAAACGCTCCCCTCTCCCAAGAAGTGGGAGAGGGCCGGAGTGTCCACGAAGTGCAGCGCGTCGGTATGCCAGCGCCTGCCCTCTCCCCCGGCCCCTCTCCCGCAGGCGGGAGAGGGGAGCAAACCAGCGGCGGGCGAAACGCTGTCAGCGTCTGCACCTTCGCTCAATCCAACGAAATGTTATTGGCCTTGATGACCTTGCCCCAGTGCTCGCGGTCGGCTTCGATATATCGGTCGATCTCGGCCTGCGTGCGCGGGGCCTGCACGACCAGTCCCAGCGCGCTGAAGGTGGAACGGAACTGCGCGTCCTTGAGCACGTGGGCAGCGGCGGCCTGCAGCTTGGCCACCGCATCGGGCGGCGTCTGGGCGGGCACGGCCAGGCCGAACCAGGTGGCGGCCTGGAAGTTGGGATAGCCGCCTTCCGCCACGGTCGGCACGTCCGGCAGCACGTCCAGCCGGGTGCGGCCGGTGACCGCCAGCGCCTTGAGCTTGCCTGCCTTGATATGCGGCAACGAGGTGCTGACCACATCCACCATCAGCTGCACGTCGTTGGCCAGCAGCGCCGACAGCGCTGGGGCGCTGCCGTTGTAGGGCACGTGGGTGACGCTGATGCCCAGCTCGGTCTTGAGCATTTCGGTGGCCAGCTGGAGCGCGTTGCCCAGGCCGACCGAGCCATAGTTGAGCTTGCCGCCCGCGGCCTTGGCGTAGGCCGCGAACTCGCGGATATTGCTGGCCGGCACCTTGCTGTTGGTCACCACCACCAGCGGCACCTCGGCGCCGATGCTGAAGATCTTGAAATCCTTGGGCGGATCGTAGTTGATCTTCTTGTACAGCATCGGGTTGAGCACCATGCTGCCGTTGGTGGCCAGCACCATGGTGTAGCCGTCTGCGGGCGCACGCGCCACGCTGGTGGTGCCGATCATGGTGGCCGCGCCGGGGCGGTTTTCCACCACCACGGTCTGGCCCAGCTGGCGCGACATGCCGTCGGCCAGCGCTCGGCCGAACTGGTCGGTCGAGCCGCCGGGCGTGTAGGGCACCACCAGCTTGATAGGGTGATCGGGATAGGCGGCCTGCGCGGCCCCGCCCCACAGGGCCAGCGCGCACCCCGCGCCGGCTGCCATCGCGGCGAGCCAGGCGCGCCGTCCGCTTGGTTGGTTCTGCATCGCGTCTCCTCCTGTTGTTATCGGTCGTGATCGATCCAGGCCGGGCACGCGCTCAGACGCGGCGCTGGCGACCTTCCCAGTATCGGTCACGCAGCCGGCGCTTGGCGAGCTTGCCGGTTTCATCGCGCGGCAGCTGCGCCTCGACCACGATGCTGCGCGGCACCTTGAAGCCGGACAGCCGCTGGCGCAGCCAGTCGATCACCTCGGCCTCGCGGATCTCCACGCCCGGCATCGGCTGCACCATGCCCAGCAGGCGCTCGCCGTACTCGTCGTCGGGGATGCCGAACACCACGCAGTCGGCCACGCCGGGGTAGCGCACCAGCTCATGCTCGATCTCGGCCGGGTAGATGTTCACGCCGCCGGAGATCACCATGTCCGAGGCGCGGTCGCAGATAAACAGGTAGCCGTCGGCATCGACATAGCCCATGTCGCCCAGCGTCACCAGCCCGTCGCGGTCGATGGCGGCGCGCGCGGCGTCATTGTTGCGGTAGCTGAAGTCGGGGTAAGCCGGCTGGCGCACGTAGACCAGGCCGATCTCGCCCGGCGCGCACTGGCGGCCGTTCTCGTCAAGGATGCGCAGCTGCGCGTCATCGACCGGCTTGCCGGCGGTGCCCGGGCGCGCGGCGGCATCGGCCGGCGTGGCCACGGTGATCATGCCGGCTTCGCTGGAGGCATAGGTCTCATGGATGACCGGGCCCAGCCATTCCAGCATCGCGCGCTTCACGTCGGGCGAGCACGGCGAGCCGGTGGAGGCAACGAAGCGGATCGACGACAGGTCGTACTTGGCGCGCACCTCGGGCGGCAGCTTGAGCAGGCGCACGTACATGATCGGCACCAGGTAGAGCACGTCGATGCGGTGCTTCTCCACCAGCGCCAGCACCTGTTCGGCGTCAAAGCGCGGCGTGAGCACCAGGCGTTCGGCCATCTGCAGCGCGTTCTGGATAAACGAGCCCGGCGCGCTGTGGTACAGCGGCGCCGACATCAGCGTGCGGCAGCCCGGCTCGATGCCGTAAGTTTGCCGTACCACCGAGCGCATGCGCGCGAGCTGTTCCTCCAGCCGGTCCAGCGGCAGCGGCTGGCGCACCACGCCCTTGGGCCGGCCGGTGGTGCCGGAGGTGTAGGCCATATGGCCGCGCGGCGCCACGCGCGGGCCGTCGTAGGCCGGCTGCTGCGCCAGCCAGCTTTCATAGTCGATGGCGCCTTGGGCGGGGCCGCCCACCGACAGCACCGTCATGCCGGCCGGCACGGCGTCGCGCACGGCGGGCAGCAGGTCGGCCTGCACCAGCAGCACCCTGGCGCCGCTGTCGGTCAGCAGGAAGCGCACTTCCTCGGCGGTGAAGTGCCAGTTGATCGGGCAGTAGTAGCAGCCTGCAGTGCGGCAGGCATGGACCACGTCGGCATAGGCCGGATCGTTGCGCAGCAGCACGGCGACCACGTCGCCCTCCTGCACGCCCAGCGCGCGCAGGCCGCCGGCCAGGCGGGCGCCGCGCGCCAGCAGTTCTTCGCCGCTGCGGTGCATGTCTTCAAACCAGAGGTCCGTGGCCATCCGTTGTCTCCTGTATGCGATCCGTTCTGTCAGCCGACCACTGTATCGGCGTAGCCGTGGATCGACAATCATGCGCATCGGAATCACAATGTTGCATCTGACGCGACAATCCTGCAGGCAATCCCCGATGGACCTCAACCTGATCCAGGCCTTCGTCGACATCGTCGATGCGGGCAACCTGGCCGAAGCCGGCCGGCGCCGCGGCGTGACGCGCTCGCAGATCAGCCGCCAGCTGCGTGAGCTGGAGCACCAGGCCGGCGCCCAGCTGCTGCGCCGGACCACGCGCCGGCTGGAACTGACCGGGCCCGGCCATGCGCTGTACCTGCATGGCGTGCGCATCCTGCAGGAAGTAGCCTCGGCGCAGGCCGAGATCGACAGCCTGGGCCAGACCCTGCGCGGCCATGTGCGCGTGAGCGTGCCCACCGGGCTGGGCGATGCCTATATCGCACCGCTGCTGCTGCAGTTTGCGCAGAAGCACCCCGGCATCACGCTGCGCGTGTTCTTCGCCAACCGCGTCAACGACCTGATCGCGGCCGAGATCGATGTCGCGCTGAAGGTTACCTCGGCGCCGCCGCTGGATCACGTGGCGCGTGAAATCTGCGACATCCGCTGGCAACTGTATGCATCGCCGCAGTACCTCGCAGGCATCCCGCCGGTACAAGTACCGCCGGACCTGACCGGCTGCAACTTCCTGTGCCCGCCGTACCCGCCGCGGCAGTTCCCGCTGTCGCTCTACCGCGACGGCCAGCGCGTGGACGTGGCGCTGACGCCAAAGCTGCAGTCCGAACACTTCCTGTTCCTGGCGCGCGCCGTGCGCGAGGGCCACGGGATCGGCATGCTGCCGGTCTACATCGGCTGGGAGGAAGTGCGCGCCGGCCGGCTGGTGCCGGTGCTGCCCGACTGGCGCCCGGAGGGGCTGGGCAACAAGCTCTTCATCATCACCACGCCCAACCTGCACCCGTCAATGGCCACCCGCGCGCTGATCGGGTTCCTGCGCGAGGAACTGGACAAGCTCGAGGTGTTCCGCGACACGGTGGCGTAGCCGGCACCGCTGGCCGGTAAGCGAACGCTTTCCGAACCCAGGGTTGCATCCCGCCCTGCAAGCTTTCGTTTTGCAAGCTATGCTCCAGAAAACTTGCATTTTGAAAGCAAGCCGGCAAGACCAGAACGGCGGAAACCATGCCCCCTACCGATTTCACCTCGATGCCCTGCCCCGTGGCCCGCTCCATGGCCGTGCTGGGCGAACGCTGGGCCATCCTTGTGCTGCGCGAGGCCTTCTACGGCAGCACGCGCTTCGACGAGTTCGAACGCAACCTCGGCATCGCCCCCAACATCCTCAGTGCACGCCTGAAGACGCTGGTGGCGCACGGGCTGCTGGTCCGCGTCACGCCCGATGGCGGCGGGCGCCACGTCTACCAGCTGACCGACAAGGGCCGCGACTTCTTCCCGGCCTATGTCGCGCTCAAGGCCTGGGCCGACCGCTGGATGGCCGATGAAAAGGGTCCGCTGACGCTGCTGCAGGACCGCCGCACCGGCGCCGAGATTGCCGAGCCGGCGCTGGCGCGCGCCGACGGCAGCGCGATCACGCTGGACGATGTGCGTGTCCTGCCCGGCCCGGGTGCCGGCCGCTTCCTGCGGCAGCGCTTTGGCGAGGCCGGGACCGTTGGCGAGCCAGGGGAGGCCCCCCATGACTGACTCGCGCGCATTGCCCGCGGGCGCCCTGCCCGCCGAGGCGGTACCGGCCACTGAAATTGCGCGCCGCATCGGCAAGCTGGCCGGACCGACCGCGCTGATCGCCGTGCTGCAGGCCGCGGCCCAGCTGATCGAAACCTGGCTGGCCGCGCGCCAGGGCACGGCGGCGCTGGCCGGCTGGGCGGTGGTGCTGCCGTTTGCGCTGCTGCTGCAGCAGATGTCGACCGGAGCAATGGGCGGCGGCGTGGTCGCGGCCATCGCCCGCGCGCTCGGCGCCAACAAGCGCGAGGAAGCGTCTTCGCTGGTCATGCACGCGCTGCTGATCGCGGTGACCGCCGGGCTGGCCTTTGCCGTGGTGCTGGCGGGCTTCCCGCGCGGCGTGCTGGGCGCGGTGGCCGGCGCCACCGCGGCGGAGGCCGCTGCCAACTATGCGATCTGGCTGTTCGGTGTCGGCGCGATTCCGGCGTGGCTGGCCAATACGCTGGCCTCGGTGCTGCGCGGCGGCGGCCGCCATGCGCTGGCCGCACGCGTGCTGGCGCTGATGTGGATTGCTTTCCCCGCGCTGTCGTGGCTGCTGGCCGAGCCTGCCGGCATGGGGCTGGCCGGCATCGGCGCCGCGCTGGCGGCGGTGTCGTGGGCCGCGGCGCTGGCCATGGCGATCGTGGTGGCGCGCGGCGGCGCGGGCTTCGTGCCGGTGCTGCGGGTGCGGCCGTCGTGGGAACTGTTCGCGCGCATCCTGTCGGTGGGCCTGGTGGCGTGCGCGCTGGCCTCGGTGGCCAACCTGACCACCATCCTGGTCACCGCGCAGCTGCGCCACCACGGCACCGCGGCGGTGGCGGCCTATGGCATCTCGGCGCGGCTGGAATTCCTGATGATCCCGCTGGCCTTTGGCGTGGGCTCGGCGCTGACCGCGCTGGTCGGCCGCGCCGTGGGCGCCGGCGACTGGCATACCGCCCGCCGCACGGCATGGGTCGGCGCGTTCCTGGCGCTGGTCATCGCCGGCACCGCCGGCATTGCCGTCGGCCTGGCGCCGGTGCGCTTTGCCAGCCTGTTCACCCATGACGCCGAAGTGATCGCCATCGCCGCGCGCGCCCTGTCATGGGTAGGGCCGGCCTTCGGCGGCTTCGGCCTGGGCATGGCGCTGTACTTTGCCTCGATGGGCGCGGGCCGCATGCGCTGGCCGGTGGCCGCGGGACTGTGCCGGATCGCGCTGGCGGTGGGCGGCGGCTGGCTGCTGGCCAATGTGTTCGGGATGGGGCTGGACGGACACTTCCTGGGGGTGGCGCTGGGGATTACGGCCTATGGCGTGGTCACGGCACTGGGGGTCAGGCAGGGGGAGTGGTCGGCGCGGTAGG
>NZ_JFJW01000066.1:44791-51062 GCF_000611125.1 Cupriavidus sp. SK-4 | reverse complement strand
TAGGTGCAATGCGGCTGGCAGGCGCCAGCCGCCCCTGCTACCGCCTCAACACCTTCGCATCCCCCTGCATCCCCGCGTCGCGCACATCCTGCGGCACCGACGGCCAGCCGCCGCCGAGCGACTTGTACAACGCCGCGGTGCCGGTCAGCACGTCCACCTGCCCCTGCACCGCCGACAGCTGCGCGGCGAACAGCTTCTCCTGCGCCGTGGTTACCTCCAGGTAGCTCGAATAGCCGCCCTCGTAGCGCGCGCTCGACTGGTCGGCATAGACCACCAGGCTCTTCTCCTGCTGGCGCAGGCTCACCAGGCGGTTGCGCGTCTCGATGCCGTTGGACAGTGCACTGTTGACGTCGGCCAGGGCCGCCAGCACGGTGCCCTGGTAGGCCAGCATGGCCTGTTCGCGCTGCGCCGAGGCGGTCTGCACCTGGCCGCGGATGGCACCGCCCTGGAAGATCGGCTGGGTCAGGCCGGCACCGATGCCCCACACCTGCGAGGCGCTGTGCCACAACCCGGCCGGCGAACTGGCAATGGCGCCGAACAGCCCACTCAGGTTGACGGCCGGCAGGTACAACGCCTGCGCGGCGCCCAGCTGCGCGTTGGCGGCGATGGCGGACTGCTCGGCCTGCAGCACGTCCGGCCGGCGCGACAGCAGCGCGGCTGGCAGGTCCGCACCCACCAGCGGCGGCTGCAGTTCATTGACCGGCTTGCCGCGCTCGATCGGCCCGGGCTCGCGGCCCAGCAGCACCGACAGCGCGTTCTCGGTCTGCGCGATGCCGCTGCGCAGCACCGGGATCGTCGCCTCGGTCACGTAGAAATCGTTCTCGGCCTGCGACAGCTCAACCTGCGAGATGACCCCGCCCTCATAGCGCTGGCGGAAGATATCCAGCCCAGCCCCGCGCGCCTTCAGCGTCTGCTGCGCGATCTCCAGCTGCGCGTCCAGCCCGCGCAGCGTGGCGTAGCCCTGCACCACCGATGCCGCCAGTGACAGCACCACGCCACGGCGCGCGTACTCGGCGTTCCACAGGCTGGCCTCGGCGGATTCCGCCTGGCGCCGGATGCGGCCCCACAGGTCGATCTCCCAGCTGGCATTGGCGAGCAGCTGGTAGGAATTGCGCGGGCCATCGAGCGACGCGAACGGCGTGCCGTTGAAGGTGCCGGCGCGCTGGCGCGTGGCCGCCGCCGACAGGTTCACCTGCGGGAAGAATCCCGAGCGCACCACCATCAGCTGGCCGCGGAACTCATCGATGCGGGCCGCGGCGATGCGCACGTCGTAGCTGTTGCGCAGCGCCGTCTCGACCAGCGTGTTCAGCACCGGGTCGCCGAAGCTGTCCCACCAGGCGCTGTCCGCGGCCACGGACAGCACCCCGGTATCGATACGGTACTGGGCCGGCTCGGGCGTGGCCGGGCGCTCATAGTTGGGGCCGATGGCACAGCCGCCCAGCGCCGCGGCCAGGCAGGCGCCGGCCAGCCGGTGGCGTGCGCTCATGACGGTTCTCCGGCCGGTGGCGTGGTGGGTGCAGTGCCGGCCTTGGACTTCGGCTTGCGCTCGGACATCACCTCCAGCCCCCAGAAGAACATCGGGATGAAGAACAGCGCAATCACCGTGGCGCCGAGCATCCCGCCGATCACGCCGGTGCCCAGCGACTGTCGGCTGGCCGCCGACGCGCCGCTTGCGATCGCCAGCGGCACGCAGCCGAGGATAAAGGCGAGCGAGGTCATGATGATCGGGCGCAGGCGCAGCTTGGCCGCATGCAAGGCGGCATCGTAGGCACTGAGGCCTTCCTTGTGCCGGATTTCCACCGCGAACTCGAAGATCAGGATGGCATTCTTCGCCGCCAACGCAATCAGCACCGTCAGCCCGATCTGGAAGTAGACGTCGTTCTGCATGCCTCGCAACAGGATCGCAACCAGTGCACCGAACAGCGCGAATGGTACCGCCAGCAGCACACCGATCGGCAGCGACCATTTTTCGTACTGCGCCGCGAGGATCAGGAACACCATCAGCAAGGCAAAGGCAAAGACCATCGCTGCCGTCGATCCGGCGGTCTTCTCCTCGTACGCCTGGCCGCTCCAGGCAAAACTGTAGCCCTGGCCAAGCACTTCGCGCGCCACGTCCTCCATGGCCGCAAGCGCCTGGCCAGAGCTGTAGCCCGGCGCGGCATCGCCCAGGATCTTGGCGGCCGGGAAATTGTTGAAGCGGGTCACGATATCGGCGCCTGGGACATACCGGGATGTCGTCACCGCCTTGATCGGCACCATTTCGCCGTTGCGGTTGCGCACGTAGACCTTGTCGAGATCCTCCGGACGCGAGCGGTAGTCGGCCTCGGCCTGCAGGATCACCTGGAACAGCCGGCTGTTCTTCGGGAACTGGCTGACGAAGAGCGAACCGAACATGGTCTGCAGCGCGGAATAGACCTGCTCGACGGGCACGCCCTGGGTTTCGGAGCGTTCGCGATCCACCTCCACCAGCAACTGGCGCGAGCGCGTGTTGATGGTGGAATTGATCCCGGTCAGCTCTGGCCGCTGCCTCGCCTTGGCGATAAAGGCATGCACCCGCTCCTCCAGTTGCTGGTAGGTGCCGTCCGCCGTGCTCTGGAGCCAGAACTCAAAACCACCGGTGGTTCCCAGGCCCGGGATCGAGGGCGGGTTGATCGGAATGGTCACACCGTCCTGGTAGCCCGCAAACTCCTTCTTCGCCTTGGCGATCAGGTCCGCCGCGCTCTCGCCTTCCTTGCGGTCATGGAAACCCTTCAGCGTGATGAACAAGGTGGAAGCATTGGCCTTGTTCTGCGAATCGATCAGGCTGTACCCGTCCACGGACGCCACCGAGCTGACGCCGGGCTGCTTGGCGTACCAGGCCTCGGCACGGGAGGAGAGGTTGCCGGTGCGGTCCAGGCTGGCGGCATCCGGCATCACCACGGCACCGAACAGATAGCCCTGGTCCTCCACCGGCAGGAACGACGACGGTATCCGCACGAACATCAACACGCTCACCCCGATCATGACAAGGATGATGACGATGGAAATCACCGTCCGCCTGATCACGAGCTGCAGCGATTTGTCGTACCCCTGGATCAGGCGATCGAACGAATTGTTGAACCACTGGAAGAACCGGTTCTTCTTGTGCTCGCCGGGCTTGAGCAGGATTGCCGCAAGCGCCGGCGACAGGGTCAGCGCCACCACCCCGGACAGCACCACCGACACCGCGATGGTGACGGCAAACTGCTTGTAGAGCTGGCCGGTAATGCCTGACAGGAACGCCACCGGGATGAAGACCGCCAGCAGCACCAGCACGATCGCAACCACGGGGCCGCTCACCTCGTCCATGGCACGCTTGGCCGCCTCCTTTGGTGGCAGCTTGAACTCCACCATGTTGCGCTCGACGTTCTCGATCACCACGATCGCGTCGTCAACCACAATGCCGATGGCCAGCACCATCCCGAACAAGGTCAGCATGTTGACCGAGAAGCCGAACATGCTCATGCCGACGAAGGCGCCGATGATCGACACCGGCACGGCAAGGATCGGCACGATGGTTGCGCGCAGGCTCTGCAGGAACAGGTAGACGACCAGGATCACGAGGATCACCGCATCGCGCAGCGTGTGCACCACCTCGTTGATCGATTCGTTCACAAACTCGGTGGTGTCGAGCGCGACCTCATATTCCAGCCCCGGCGGGAACGACTTCTTCAGTTCCGCCAGCGTGCCGCGCACCTGCTTGGCCACGTCCAGCGCATTGGCGCCCGGCTGCTGGTAGACCGCCAGCAGCGTGGCGGTCTTGCCCTTGTAGCGGCTGCGCAGCGAATAGTCCTTGACGCCGAGCTCGGCCCTGCCGATGTCCTTGAGCCGCACCAGCGCGGCGTCGCCCGACTGCGCGCGCAGGATCATGTTCTCGAACTCGGCGGGCTCGGTCATCTGGCCCTTGGTCGCAATCGGGAACGTCTGCAGGACGGGATCCGTGGTCGGCGACTGTCCGATACGGCCGGCGGAGAACTGCTGGTTCTGCGCGCTGACAGCGTTCTTGACGTCTTCCGTGGTGATGCCCAGCGACGCCATCCGGTCCGGCCGCAGCCAGAGCCGCATGGCGTAGTCCGGATTGCCGAAGATGGCCGACTGGTTGGCGCCGGGAATGCGCTTGAGCGCATCCAGCACATAGATGTTGGCGTAGTTGCCGACAAAGGTCTGGTCGTAGCTGTTGTCCGGCGAAAAGATGGCAATCACCATCATGAACGCGGACGAGCGCTTCTGCACGGAAACGCCCTGGGCCGTGACCGCTTCAGGCAGGGTCGGCAGCGCCAGGTTGACCCGGTTCTGCACATCCACCTGCGCCAGTTGCGGATCGGTCCCGATCTCGAAATACGCCGTCAGGGTCAGGTCACCCGTCGAGGAACTCGTCGAGTTCATGTACATCATCCGGTCCGCGCCGTTGACCTGCTGCTCGATCGGCGCCGCGACGTTCTGCGCAACCACTTCCGCGCTGGCTCCCGGGTATCGAGTCGTCACCGTGATCGACGGCGGCGTGACGTCCGGGAACTGGGCAATCGGCAGTTTGGTCAGCGCGACCAGGCCGCCCACCACGATGATGATGGACAGGACCGACGCAAAGATGGGTCGGTCGATAAAGAAGTGGGCAAGCTTCATGGCTTGCTCCCTGCGCTCTCCGTGCCCTTGGCCTGGGCGGGCGATGACGCGCCTGGCGCACCTGGCGCGCTGGCCGCCGCCGCACCTGCCGGGGCCTTCTGTCCGGGAACAGCCTCGACGGCCTTGACCGGCGCGTCGGGCGTCAGCCGCAGGCCGCCGCTGACGACCACGCGCTCGCCGGCCTTCAGGCCCGAGCGGATCACCCAGTTATCGCCGGTCCACTGGCCCACGTCGACCACGCGCTGCTGGGCCTTGTTGTCCGCGCCGACCACCCACACCATCTGCCCGCGCGGGCCCTGGATGACGGCTTCCTGCGGCACCGCCACGGCCTTGGTGCGCTCGGCGCCATGCAGCTTCACGCGCACGAACTGGCCGGGGCGCAGGGTGCCGTCAGGGTTGGCAACCTCGGCGCGGATCATGTAGGTGCCGGTCTCGGCGCTGAACGAGGCATCGGCAAAGGTGATCTTGCCGTGATGCGGGAACTGGCTGCCATCGGCCATCACGATCACCACGTCAAAGGCGCCCTTGGGCGGGAACTTGAGCGCGCCGGACTCCTGCTCCGAGCGTGACGACAGCACCTCGTTCTCGGACAGGCTGAAATTGACCCACATCGGGTCGAGCTTGGCCACGTAGGTCAGCAGGCTGTTGGACGGATCGATATAGCTGCCGGCCTGCTTCTTGGCAAAGCTCGACACGCCGGCGACCGGTGACTTGATCGTGGTATAGCCCAGGTTCAGCCTGGCATTGGTGACACTGGCCCGAGCCCCCTCGACCGCGGCCGCGGCGGCCTGCTGCTTGCCAACGGCGTCGTCCAGGTCGCGCTGGCTCAGCGCGTTGCGCTCGGCCAGCGGGCGCACCCGCGCCAGGTCGGCATTGGCGGTCTTGAGCCGCGCCACCTGCTGCGCCATTTCGGCATTGGCCGCATCCAGTGCCGCGGCGAACGGCTTGGGATCCATCAGGAACATGGTCTCGCCGGCCTTGACCACCGCGCCCTCGGTATAGACGCGCCGGTCCAGGAAGCCATTGACGCGCGCGCGAATCTCTACCTGCTGCGAGCTCTGGGTCTGGCCGACGAAGTCGTAGACGATCGGCACATCGCGCAGCGCCACCGTCATCGTGCCGACCTCGGCCGCGGGCGGTGCGCTGGGCGCCGGTTTGTCCTTGCCGCAGGCGGCCAGCGTCATCGCGCAGGCCAGCCAGAGCGCGCCGCGCCAATGGAAAGCAGTGTTCACGGATCCCTCTCCCGCCATGGTTATGCACGCGATTGCCGCGCGCGCACGCCGGCGACCTTCCGTCGCGCCGGACCGGTGGCCGCACTCGCCTCTTTACCGGCAGGGTAAGGCTCGGCCCTGCAGGCGCCAATTCAATTCTTTTGTAAGCGTCTTTACTGCTTTCGACTTGCTTTCACCCGCACCCGCGCAGGCTGCCAGGGCCCTGGCTCAGCGGCGGAATCCGCCATGGAAGCCGCCCCCGCGGAAACCACCGGCACGGCCGCCAAAGCCGCCACCGCCGCGCCCCTGCCACTGCTGGGCCGTGCCCTGGAAGCGCTGCTGGCCAACCTCGCGCGCCTGGCGCTGCTGCTCCAGGCGTGCGGTGGCGTCGTTGCCGGACTGCACCGGCTGCCAGCCGC
>NZ_JFJW01000066.1:41028-44784 GCF_000611125.1 Cupriavidus sp. SK-4 | reverse complement strand
GGCGGCCAGCCGCTAGGGGTGTGCTTCTGCCAGCCGTCGTCGGTGTGCTGGTACACCGAGCCGTCATGGCCGGCATACACGTTGCCGTTGTTCCACACCACCGCATTGTTCTTGTCCGGATTGGCGACAAAGCCACGGCTGCCGGCAGTGTGCTGGCCGGTCTGCGTATTGCCGGCAATGCCCGCCTCGGCCGCGCCGACGCGGCCGGTCTGCGCGTTGTAGCCCGCCGCCTGGCGGCCGGCGGCATAGTTGCCGGTGTAGGTGTTGCCGGCCACGCCGCCGCGCGCAGCGCCCTCGCGCCCGGTCGACGGATTGGCGAACGAACCCTGGCGCCCGGCCGCATAGTTGCCGGAATAGGGATTGAACGCCGCACCGCGGCTGCCCTGGTAGCGCGCCCCGGTGGCCGGGTTGTAGCCGGCGCCGGCGGTGCCGCGCCATTCGGTGCCGGTCCAGGCGTTCCAGCCCTGGGCGTGGGTCACGGTGCCCTGGCCCCAGCGGCCGTAGAAATTGGCCTGGTTCACGTTGACGTAGTTCCAGTTGTACGCGCCACCCCACCAATAAGGGCCCCAGTACGGCGACGCCGCGCCCCAGAACGCACCCAAGCCGAAGCCGAAGGCAAAGCCCTCGGCCGTGCCGATGCCAAAGCCGGCGCCATAGCCATAGGTGACCGGGTAGCCGTAGTAGACCGCGCCCACATAGGGCGGATAGACATAGCCGGTGCCGTACATCACCGTGCCGTCGGCGCTGACCACCACGCCCATGTAGCCGGGGGTGTAGCCCACCACCACCGTCTCCGGCGTGACCGAGTAGATGCGCACGTAGGTCACGTAGTACACCGGCGAAGTCGGCGGGATGGTGTAGATCGCCGACGGCACTTCGGTGGCCACGTGCCACGGACCGGACGGCGCCGGCGCGGTGAACCAGACGCCGTTGGCGACCGCGTAGTAGTGGCCGCTGTCGACCTCGATCACCGGCGTGCCGCTATTGACCGCGTAGCTGAGCGAGGTGCCGGTGATCGGCGTGAAGCGCGGCGCGCCGTCATACGCCACCGCCAGGCTGGCCTTGCTGCGCGACACCGTGGCGGTCTGTGGAATGGCTGCGGCGATCTCGGCCTCGCGTGCCTGCGGCGTGCCGGGCACCGAGACCAGCACATTGGCCTTGGGGTCGGTCGCCGGGATTTTGGCGAAATCTGCCGGCAGCTGGCTGCCGGGCACGTACTCCCACGGCCCGGTCAGCATCGGCGCGCGGAACCAACGGCCCGAGACCAGCACGTAATACTGGTTGGCGGCCGGATCGACAAAGACCGCGTGGTCGGCGTTGGACATCGTCAGCAGGCTGACGCCGCTGACTGGCGTCATCTGCGGCGCGCCGCTGGTCATGACCAGCTCGGTCGGCTGCGTGGCAAAGAGGATCGCCGGCGCCCTGGCCGGCCGCTTGCCGTCGGCCGGCAGCATCGTATCGGGCTTTATGCCGGCCGCCGCCTTGGTGGCCGCGCTCTCCAGCGCCTTGGGCACGGTCGTCATCACTTCCCAGGCGCCGCCGGCCGATTCGGAGCGATACCAGTAGCCGGCCGCCTTCAGGTGCAGCTCGCCACCGGATTCGCGCAGCAGCAGCGCGCGGCTGTTCAGCGCCCGTTCGTACTGCGTGCCCGGCACGGCGCGCCAGGCCGGCTCGCCGTCGACCAGCACCAGCAGCGTCGGCGTGGTGGCAAAAAGGATCTGGGGCGCGTCATTGCGCACCGCCACACGGCCAGCCTTGGCCAGTTGCTGCGATACCGCGTAGCTGGCCTGCAGCTGGTCCAGCGGCACCGTCAGTCCGTTGGCCGGCAGGCGCGACACCAGCGCCTGGCGCACCCGGTCGGCGGCGTCGGGCCGGGTCGGGACTTCGACGCTGTCCACCGTGATCCGGGTCAGCTGCACCAGCCCGGAAGGCTTGTCGATATCGCCGGTGGCCGAGAAATACACCACGCCGTAGGTCGGCGAACCCGATTTCTCGCCCACCGCCACCGCCGCGCGCCCGGACAGCCGGTTGCCGTCCCAGGTCTCGATCTGGGGCTGGTACAGCTCCACGTGATCGTTGGCGGCGTCAAAGTTGCGCGGCCAGCTCAGGGCAGCCGCGGCTGGCTTGGCCGGCGTGGCGGCGTGCGGGCTGAGCGGGGCGAGTGCAAGCCACGCCGCGGCGATCAGGGCGCTGGTCTGCTTCAGGCGAAAAGACATGGGTTTCTCCGGGAGGAAGCCGCCTGCGCCGGCGGGCCGGCACCGCGGGCACGATGCTGCACAACAGGCGGCCCTTCCCGCGAATCTAAATTAGGCCGCAAAGGCGAACAATCTGATTCGAAAACATTCAGGATCTGCCAGAAAAAAGACAGATCAGCCGGCCTCGACAGCGGCCTTCATACAAGAAGGAGTCGGGGCGGCGGGCCGCCATGTCAAGCCGCAATGCGCCGTTGCGACGCGCGCGGGCGAGGCGGGTGTGCATCTTGCTTGGCCTGATGCCACCCCATCGCCCCTTGAAGCCGCCCCCCGCGGCCTCATCTTCAAAGACTCCCCCTGGCCCCCGCCCCCATGCCTCCACGCACCACCATCCTGACCGCCGCCCTCGTGACAGCCCTGCTGCACGGCTATATCGGGCTGCGCCTGCTGCCGGCGATGCCGGTGCCGATGGCGGTCAAGGCATTGGCCGTCGCCTGGCTGGCCCTCTCCTGCGCCCTGCTGCCGGCCGGGCTGCTGGCGCGGCGCGTCAGCCAGCCCTGGTCGGACCTGGTTTCCTGGATCGGCATGCTCGCAATGGGATTCTTCTCATCCCTGCTGGTGCTGACGCTGGTACGCGACGTGGCACTGGCGGCGGCCTGGCTGGCGGAACGGCTCCTCGGCTGGCACGCGCCCGGCCTGTCCGCGGGCAGTGCCGTGGCGGTGCCGCTGCTGGCGCTGCTGGTCACGCTGGCCGGCTATATCAATGCCCGCCGGCTGGCGTGCGTGGTCGAAGTCGACGTGCCCGTGGCCGGCCTGCCTGACGCCCTGCACGGTTTCACCATCGCCCAGATCAGCGACATCCATGTCGGGCCCACCATCAAGCGGCCCTACCTCGACCGCATCGTCGACCGCGTCAACAGCCTGCAGGCCGACGCCGTCGCCATCACCGGCGACCTGGTCGACGGCACCGTGCGCGAACTGTCCGCCCACACCGCGCCGCTGGCCCGGCTGCAGGCGCGCCACGGCACCTACTTCGTCACCGGCAACCATGAGTACTACTCCGGCGCGGAGCCGTGGATCATTGAGCTGCGCCGCCTGGGCGTGCGCGTGCTGATGAACGAACACGTGGTGCTGCAGCACGACGGCGACGCGCTGGTACTCGGCGGCGTGACCGACTACTCCGCCGGCCGCTTCCACGAAAGCCACCGCAGCGACCCGCACCGCGCCATCGCCGGCGCCCCGGCACACGCCGGCGCGCGCGTGCTGCTGGCCCACCAGCCACGCACCGCTGCCGCCGCGGCGGAAGCCGGTTTCGACCTGCAGNGTTGTCCGGCCATACCCACGGCGGCCAGTTCTGGCCGTGGAACCTGTTCGTGCCGATGCAGCAGCCATACACCGCCGGACTGGTGCGGCATGGTTCGCTGTGGATCTATATCAGCCGTGGCACCGGGTATTGGGGACCGCCGAAGCGGTTTGGGGCGCCGTCGGAGATTACGCGGGTTAGGCTGGTGCGGGCGTAGGCATGATTGCCGCTGAGGCGAAGCAAAAAGCCCCGCTCAACTGA
>NZ_JFJW01000066.1:0-40818 GCF_000611125.1 Cupriavidus sp. SK-4 | reverse complement strand
GGGAGAGGGGAGCAAACCCGCTGCGTGTGAAGGTTGTCAGCAACGTGCAGGCGCGCAGGCCGGCACTCTATCGCAAACAGAGCCCATCACCGCACAATCGGCTTATACCGAATCCGCTTGGGCTTAGCCCCTTCCTCACCCAGCCGCCGCTTCTTGTCCGCCTCATATTCCTGGTAGTTCCCCGGGAAGAACTCCACATGCGAGTCCCCCTCAAACGCCAGGATGTGCGTAGCAATCCGGTCCAGGAACCAGCGATCGTGCGAGATCACCATCACGCAGCCCGCGAATTCCAGCAACGCATCTTCCAGCGCCCGCAGCGTTTCCACGTCAAGATCGTTTGACGGCTCGTCCAGCAGCAGCACATTGCCGCCGGCGATCAGGGTCTTGGCCATGTGCAGGCGGCCGCGCTCGCCGCCCGACAGCGTGCCGACCTGCTTCTGCTGGTCGCCGCCCTTGAAGTTGAAGCGGCCGATATAGGCGCGCGACGGCGTTTCGTACCTGCCCACCGTCAGGATGTCGGAGCCGCCCGAGATCTCTTCGAACACGGTCTTGGTGCCATCGAGCGCGTCGCGGCTCTGGTCGACAAAGGCCATCTTCACGGTCGGCCCGATCTTGATCTCGCCGCTGTCGGGCTGTTCCTTGCCGGTCAGCATGCGGAAGAAGGTCGACTTGCCGGCGCCGTTCGGGCCGATGATGCCGACGATGGCGCCCGGCGGCACCTTGAAGCTGAGGTTGTCGATCAGCAGGCGGTCGCCGTAGCCCTTGCTCACGCCGTCGAACTCGATCACCTCGTTGCCCAGGCGCTCACCCACCGGGATGAAGATTTCCTGGGTTTCGTTGCGCTTCTGGTAGTCCTGGCTGTTGAGTTCGTCAAAGCGCGCCAGACGCGCCTTGGACTTGGCCTGGCGGCCCTTGGGGTTCTGGCGCACCCACTCCAGTTCCTTGTGCAGCGCCTTCTGGCGGGCCGATTCGCTGGCCTCTTCCTGCTTCAGGCGCGCTTCCTTCTGGTCCAGCCACGAGCTGTAGTTGCCCTTCCAGGGAATGCCCTGGCCGCGGTCCAGTTCCAGGATCCATTCGGCGGCGTTGTCGAGGAAGTAGCGGTCGTGGGTCACGGCCACCACGGTGCCCGGGAAGCGCGTCAGGAATTGTTCCAGCCATTCCACCGATTCCGCATCCAGGTGGTTGGTCGGCTCGTCCAGCAGCAGCATGTCGGGACGCGACAGCAGCAGGCGGCACAGCGCCACGCGGCGCTTTTCACCGCCGGAGAGATGCTCGATCTTCGCGTCCCACGGCGGCAGGCGCAGCGCGTCGGCGGCGATTTCCAGCTGCAGTTCGACGTTGTTGCCGTCGCTGGCGGCCAGGATGGCTTCGTACTTGGCCTGGTCGGCGGCCAGCGCGTCGAAGTCGGCGTCCGGCTCGGCATAGGCCGCGTAGATCTCGTCGAGCTTCTTGCGCGCCTCGAACACGCCGCCCAGCGCCTCTTCCACCGACTCGCGCACGGTCTGCTCGGGATTGAGCTGCGGTTCCTGCGGCAGGTAGCCGATGTTCAGGTTGGGCATCGGCGTGGCTTCGCCCTCGATTTCCTTGTCGAGGCCGGCCATGATCTTGAGTACCGTGGACTTGCCCGAGCCGTTCAGGCCCAGCACGCCGATCTTGGCGCCGGGGAAGAACGACAGCGAGATGTCCTTCAGGATGTGACGCTTGGGCGGGACGATCTTGCCCACGCGATTCATGGTGAAAACGTACTGTGCCATGGGTGCGTGTTGGAGGGTTGTTCGGGAATGGCGGGAGTGTATCAGGCAGGCGCGGCGCGCTGAGGCACCGCTGCTCGATTCCGCCCTGGCCGGTACAATGACAGGTTCGATTTTTCGCCGATTTCCCGAGCCATCGCCATGAGCAAACCCGCCCTGACCCTGAAGTTCAAGTGCAAGAAGTGCACCAAACCCGTCACGCTGTACCTGCAGAAGACGTCGGCCTGCTCGCACATCACCCCGTACCAGGGCTTCTGCAAGTGCGGCGAGATGATGCGCCACGCCACCGGCGACAAGGACGCGGTCGAGTCCTTCGTCAACTCGCTGGACAACAGCTGGATGCACCACCATCACCACCACCACTGAGCAGGCCACTACCGTGAGTGAAACCTGGCGCCCCGCCGGCAAGGACCCGATGCGCTTCCTGGGCGGCTACCCGCCCGGCGTGCTGGACCAGGTGCGCGAGCTGATCGCCGCCGGCCGGCTCGGTGACCATATTGCCCGCCGCTACCCCGGGCGCCATACCGTGCAGACCGACCGCGCGCTGTACGAATACACCACGGACATCAAGCAGGAATACCTGCGCAGCGCGCCGCCGCTGCACAAGGTCGGCTTCGATGCGCGCCTCGATTCGGCCCAGCGTGCGCTGGGCCTGCACACCGCGATCTCGCGCGTGCAGGGCGGCAAGCTCAAGGCCAAGAAAGAAATCCGCGTGGCGTCGCTGTTCAAGGAGGCGCCGCCGGAATTCCTGCGCATGATCGTCGTGCACGAGCTCGCCCACCTGAAGCAGAGCGATCACGACAAGGCCTTCTACCGGCTCTGCGAATACATGGAGCCGCGCTACCACCAGCTGGAATTCGATACCCGGCTCTACCTGGCCTGGCGGGAGCTGGAACGCGCCGCCCCCGCCAGCGCAGGCACTCAGGCGTCGCAGGCGTAGCGGAACGAGCCGTTCAGTGTCTTGGGCAACACCAGCGTGCGCAGGTTGGCGGCCTGCGCCTTGGCGCATAGCCCGGCGCGCGTGGCGGCGTCCTTGTACTTGGTGGCGTACTCGATCTGGAATACCGGCTTGCCCTGCCCCGTGAACGCCGTATAGGCGCCGCACTCCCGGTACTGGAAGCACTGCTCGTTGATAGCGAAGTCGAAGCTCGCCGCCAGGTCGGCTACCTGCTCCACATCGTTCTTCAGCCCCACCGCCAGCCCGCGCGCATGCGCCTCGGCCGCCAGGAAGCGGTTGTAGTCGAGCTGGGTCTCGGCCGTCAGCGGCAGGCCGGTGCTGTTGGTATAGCCATCGACGTTGTCCGGATCGACCGCGTCGCAGCCCTTGCTGACCGCCAGGTCCATGCGCGCCTGCATGATGCGGCGCACGTTGGCCGAGCGCGTGTCCAGCCAGCGCTCGCCCGCCCAGCCTGACAGCGGCGCGCCCATGTCGGCGGCGGCAAACTGGTTGTAGTCGGGGCGCCAGTCCTCGGAGCTGCCCGCGGAGAAATAGCAGATCACGCGCCGGCCCTGGGCCTTGAGCGCGGCGATGGTGGCCTGCGGCGTATCGAACAGGTCGAAGTCATAGGCGGTCACCGCGTAACTGGTGTTGAGCTTGCCGGTCAGCTGGATCTGCCAGGTGTCGGTAAGCGCCGGTGCCCAGCGGGTGGTGGCGCTGGTGGTGGTTGCCGTGACCCCGTATTTTGTTGTCGTGTCCGCCGTGGTTGTCGCAGTCGGCGACACCATTTCCGTCTGGCCCCCATCCCCGCCGCAGCCGCCCAGCGCCATTGACAGCGCAACAGACAGCATGGCCCCCGCCATCACCGCAAAGTTGCCGTGCATGTTTTCACCCCTTCCCCGTGATAAACCCCGTTCAAAGCAATCGGCCCGAGTTCTCCCTGCCCCGCGCCGGCGGGCCTGCCACCACGGTTCTTGCAATGTAGCGGATTCGTACCATGGTTGGAATGCACGTGCACCCGCTGTTCGTGCGGCGCAACACATGATGCGCTTGACGCAACGCTCGGGCGCTATGTATAAAGAGCGCGTGGGTAGAAGCGGTCGATTGGACAGCAGCGGTGCAATGCCGCGAGGTTCAACTGGAGATTGCTCACTGACGGAGTGTTTCGTCGGTGGCGCAGTGGTCCAACAGCTCCCCTGACAAAGACTCCCGATAGCAGCATGCAAGGCCGGCCCCGCGGCGTTGTCCGCGCACGCCCGCAGCATGCGTGTCCAACCTAGTCATTGTTAGGGGATCTCCCATGATCATCGACACCAGCTGTTATCCGACCAACCTGGTGGACCTGGCCTGGCGCCACGACGGCGACCCGTTCACCGGCGAGCGCCTGATCAAGATGATGGACGGCCCGTTCACCATCAACGGCAAGCCGCGCCGCATCGACAAAGCCTTTATCCAGCCCCCGCAGGGCAACACCATCTACACCTACACCGACGGCGTGAAGTCAGGCAGCGAGTCCATCGACGCGTACATGGCCTACACCGCGGAGATGGTGAAGAAGTACCCGGAACGCTTTATCGGCTGCTTCGTCTACAACCCGCGCTGCGGCGTCGAGAACGGCGTCAACGCCATGGAGCACTACGTCAGGAAGCTGGGCTTCAAGATGGTCCAGTTCCAGGCCAACATGCATGCCTACCGCCCGGACCGCGCCCTCGACTGGCTGCGCCCGGCGCTGCAGAAGTGCGCCGAGCTGGGCGTGCTGGTCAAGCTGCATACCGGCGACGGCCCCTACAGCATCCCGACCGAATGGGTGCCGATGATGAAGGAGTTCCCGACGGTGAACTTCATCATGGCCCACTTCGGCGTGCAGACCGGCGGCGTGTATTGCTTCGAGCCGTTCCAGATGGCCATGGACATGCCCAACGTGTACTGCGAATCGGGCTGGTGCCTGCAGTCGCGCATCGTCGAGTTCGCCAAGGTGCTGCCCAGGCACAAGATCCTGTTCGGGTCCGACACCCCGCCCAACGAGCCCGGCATGTGGCTGCGCCTGCTGGAAGTGCTGTGCTTCGAGCCGCCCCAGGGCCTGAACCTGGATGAAGACACGCTGGAGGACTACCTCGGCAACAACGTCGCCCGGATGATCGGCCTGGAGCCGACGCCGGTCCCGCGCACGCTCGAAGAAGCGAAAGCGCGCCTGGCCGCGTAAGCGCACGCAAGCCCGCGCCACCGACAACGGACTCCGGAGCACACAACATGATTATCGATACCCATCTGCACCCGACCAATCTCGTCGACGAAGCCTGGCGCCACACCGGCGAGCCCTTCAACGGCGAGCGCATGCTCAAGATGATGGACGGCCCCTACATGATCAACGGCAAGCCGCGCCGCATCGACATGGGCTTTATCCAGCCGCCGCCGGGCAACACCGGCTACCGCGACGGCAACCGCCGCGGACGCGAAGGCATCCGCGACTACATGGCCTACATCGCGGAGCTCTGCCAGAAGTACCCCGACCGCTTCATTGGCAACTTCACCTTCAACCCGCGCTGGGGCCCGGAAGAAGGCGCGCAGGAGCTGGAATTCCACGTCAAGGAATACGGCTTCAAGATGCTCAAGCTGCATGCCAACATGCATGGCTACCGCCCCGATCGCGCGCTGGACTGGCTGCGCCCGGCGATGAAGGTCTGCGCCAAGTACAACGTGGTGGTGCTGATCCACACCGGCGACGGGCCGTACACGATCCCGACGATGTTCTACCCGATCATCCGCGAGTTCCCGATGGTCAATTTCATTATCGGCCACTTCGGCATCCAGACCGGCGGCAACTACTCGTTCGAGGCCTTCTGGATGGCGATGGACACGCCCAACGTGTATTGCGAATCGGGCTGGTGCTTCCAGTCGCGCATCGTCGAGTTCGCGCGCCAGCTGCCGCGCGACAAGATCGTGTTCGGCACCGACACCCCGCCCAACGAGCCCGGCATGTGGCTGCGCGAACTGGAGATGCTGTGCGGCCCCGCGCCGCAGGGCATGGACCTGGACGAGGACGGGCTGGAGGACTACATGGGCAACAACATCGCCCGGCTGGTCGGCATCGAGACCACGGCGCCGCCCAGGACGCAGCAAGAGGCACTGGCGCGGCTGAAGGATACGTACGCCAGTACCCGATAGTCGCTAGCCGCTAGCTGTTCGGCAGGCAGGCACGGCACGGCGGCCGGGAGCATTCCCGGCCGCCGGGGCAGCCTTCGCCCTGGCCAACCCTGACCACAGGAGCCGATCCATGAACTCACCCTCAGCGCCCTTCGCCTCAGCAGCATCGGCGCGCAAGCCCTTCCACGACACCTCGCAGGACTTCCACCAGTTCCTGGCCGCCTACCGCGAGGCCTTTCCCGAAGACGTGCTGCATATCCGCGAGCCGGTCGGCGCCGACCAGGACCCGACCGCGCTGGTGTGGGCGCTGGCCGCGCAGGGCCGCCATCCGGCCTTGCTGTTCGACCATGTCGAAGGGCTGGGCACGTCGCTGGCGACCAACCTCTTTGCCTCGCGCGAGCGCGTGGGGCGCATGCTGGGCGGGGTGGCGCCCGCCGGCATCCATGCCGAATACCAGGCCCGCAGCCGCCGCATGGTAGCGCCGCGCGTGCTGGACAGCGGCGCCGTCACCGGCCATGTCGAGACTAAACACATCGACCTGCGCACGATCCCGGCGATCAAGCACTTCGCCACCGACCGCGGCCCCTACATCACCAACGCGATCCTGATCGCGGAAGACCCCGACACCGGCATCGGCAACGCCAGCTACCACCGCTCGATGCTGCACTCGCCGACCGAGATCGCCACCAGCCTGCATTCGCGCGGGCACCTGTGGCGCATGCAGCAGCGCGCCACCGAACTGGGCCGGCCGCTGCCAGTGGCCATGGTGATCGGCGCGCATCCGCTGTTCATGCTGGCCGGCGCCGCGCGGCTACCCTACGGCGTGGACGAGCGCCACGTTGCCGGCGGCCTGTTCGGCGCGCCGCTGGAAGTGGTACGCACGCCGCGCCACGGCATCCTGGTGCCGGCGCATGCCGAGATCGTGCTTGAAGGCGTGATCGATCCCGACGCGCGCGTCGACGAAGGCCCCTTCGGTGAATTCACCGGCTACTCGTCGGACCGCTCGACCAACAACCTGCTGCGCGTGGAAAGCGTGATGCGCCGCGCGGATGCATGGCTGGTCGACGTGGTCGGCGGCAACTCGGCCGAACACCTGAACCTGGGCCGCATCCCGCGCGAATCGGAGATGGTCGAGAAGCTCAGGGAGCGCTTCCCCGGCGTCACCGCCGTGCACTACCCCAGTTCCGGTACGCACTTCCACGCCTACGTGGCGCTGCGCCAGAGCCGCCCAGGCGAGGCGCGCCAGGTGATGCTGGGCCTGCTCGGCTGGGATCCGTACCTGAAGACGGTGGTCGCGGTGGATGAGGAAGTCGACATCACCCGCGATGAAGAAGTGCTGTGGGCGATGGCCACGCACCTGCAACCGCATCTGGACGTGGTGGTGGTCGACGGCCTGCCTGGCAGCGCACTCGACCCCTCGGCATCGGGTGTGGGCACCACGTCACGCATGGGGCTGGACGCCACGCGCGGACCTGCCTTCGACGGTATCCGCGCGCGCATCGACCCTGCCGCGATGGAGCGTGCGGCAGCACTGCTGAAGCGGCTGGAACGCGCGGGCTCCCACATGCCGTAAGGGATAACCCGCTGAAACTGGCGGATTCATCGTTTCACCCGATCGATAAATCCGCCCCGAACGTTGTACCTTCCCGCCGCCGCTGTCATGCTGGACTTATAAGACAGGACAGGCGCGGGCTTCGCACGAGAGGATGGCACGACCATCCCACAGAGGAAACGCCGGCGACCTTGGCGACACGTTAGCGCAATGCGCAACCGGCGTGATACCGACCAAAGGAGACAGCATGAACCCCACCCTGCCTACGCAAGGGAATGCCCCCGTGCATCCCGTCGACGAGGTCCTGCCCCCGCCCCGCCTGCTGGCTCTTGGCCTGCAGCACGTGCTGGTGATGTATGCCGGCGCCATTGCCGTGCCGATGATCATCGGCGGCGCCCTCAAGCTGCCCAAGGACCAGGTGGCCTTCCTGATCGCCGCGGACCTGTTCTGCTGCGGCCTGGTGACCATGATCCAGAGCATCGGCATCTGGAAGGTCGGCATCCGCCTGCCGGTGATGATGGGCGTCACCTTCACCGCCATCGCGCCGATCATCGCCACCGGCTCCAATCCGTCGCTGGGCCTGCCGGCCGTGTTCGGCGCGGTGATGGTGGCGGGCATCTTCACCTACATTGCCGCGCCCTATGTCGGCAAGATGGTGCGCTGGTTCCCGCCGGTAGTGACCGGCACGGTGGTGCTGGTGATCGGCGTCTCGCTGATGCGCGTTGGCATCAACTGGGCGGCGGGCGGCAACCCGACCATCAACACAGCGGCCGGTCCCGTGCCCAACCCCAACTTCGGCCTGCCGGTGAACATCGCCATCGCCACCGCGGTGCTGTGCACGGTGCTGGCGCTGGTGGCCTTTGCCAGGGGTTTCCTGTGCAACGTGGCGGTGCTGATCGGCATTGCGGTGGGCTTCGGGATCGCGCTGTCGCTGGGCAAGGTCAACTTCGAAGGCCTGCACAACGCGCACTGGGTGGAGTTCATCACGCCCTTCCACTTCGGCTGGCCCACCTTCGATGCCATGACCGCGGTCACGCTGTGCGTGGTGATGATCGTGATCATGATCGAGGGCGTGGGCCAGTTCCTGGCGCTGGGCGAGATCGTGGGCCGCCCGGTGGGCTCCGACGACCTCGCGCGCGGCCTGCGTGCCGACGGCGTGGGAGCGCTGGTGGGAGCGGTGTTCAACACCTTCACCTACACCTCGTACGCGCAGAACGTGGGGCTGGTGCAGGTCACCGGCGTGCGCAGCCGCTGGGTCTGCGCCACCGCCGGCGGCATCCTGATCGTGCTGGGCTGCCTGCCCAAGCTGGCCTTCTTTGCCGCCTCGATCCCGCAATACGTGCTGGGCGGCGCCGCGCTGGTGATGTTCGGCATGGTGGCCGCCACCGGCGTGCGCATCCTCGGCCATGTGGACTTTGTCGAGAACAAGAAGAACGCCTATATCGTCGCCGTCAGCGTGGCGCTGGGCATGATCCCGCTGGTGTCGGACAAGTTCTTCGCGCAGATGCCAGAGCTGCTGGCCAAGTTCTGCCAGAACGGCATCCTGCTCGGCACGCTGACCGCGGTGCTGCTGAACCTGCTATTCAACGCCCGCTCGCCGGTCCCTCAGGCCCACGGGCTGGCGAAGGAACCGGCATGACGTAGTCAGGCTGCGTCGGCCAGCTTGGCGCGATAGCGCATCAGCAGATCGCGGAAAGCCTGGGCCGGCGGTGACAGCGACCGGTCCGCGTGCACCAGCAGCGAGATCTCGCGGTGGATCACCGGATCGGTCGGCATCACCGTGGCCAGCCCCAGCGCAGAAGTCAGCCGCGTGACCGCCGCGCTCATCACCGCGATGCCCAGCCCGGCATCCACCATGCCCACCATGGTCAGCGGCAGGAACACCTCGTGCACCCGCTGCAGCGAAATGCCGCGCGCGGCCAGCGCGGTATCCAGGCAATCGCGGATCGGGTTGCCCTTGTGCGGCCCGATCACGGGCAGGCCCGCCATGTCTTCCCAGCGCAGCGTCTTGCGCCGCCGCAGCGGATGATGCGCCGGCATCACGATCACGAAGGGATCGGACATCAGCCGGTGCGCGCTCAGGTCGGGCTGGCCCTCGGGGATGGTGCCGATGCCGAAATCCACCTCGCCCGAGCTGACCATCTTGGTCACCTCATGCTCGGACACGTCGTGCAGTTCCACCTTCACGCCGGGATGGCTCACGCAGAACTCGCGGATCACGCGCGGCAGCATCAGCGCCGCCTGGATCGACGACGCCGAGATCGACACGCGCCCGCGCCCCAGCGTGCGCAGCTCGCTGGAGTTCTCGATCACGCTGTCGATATCGGCCACCGCCTTCTTCACCAGCGGCAGCAGCTCGGCGCCCGCCTGCGTGATGTGCAGCTGGCGCGTGTGGCGGTCGAACAGCTTCAGGCCTAGGTTGCCTTCCAGCTCGTGGATCAGCGCGCTGACCGACGACTGCGACAAGTCCAGCTTCTCGGCCGCGCGGGTGAAGTGGCGCTCCTGCGCCACGGCGATGAACGCGCGCAGCTGGCGCAGCGACACGTTCATGTTGCTGATGTTGGGCACGTTGTCTACCTCCGGGATGTCGGGGTGCGCGCTTGTCTTGCCAGGTTGGCCGGCGCGTCTGATTCAGAGGGTAACACGATCAATTAATCCGTTTCCGGGTCTTTACCGATGAAGCTCATCCGCCCATGATGACTTCAACGGTGCGCGCCCCACACGACAGGCAGACGCCGATGGCACAGACCAGGAGGAGCAATGAGAGCGTTTGAATATTTCGAACCGGCAACGCTGGCGGAAGCCTCGGCCATGCTGCACCGGTGCGCCGGCAAGGCCAGCGTGCTGGCCGGCGGCACGGACCTGCTGGTCCAGATCAAGGAGTCCGTGCGCAAGCCCGAGCATGTGATCAACATCAAGAAGATCCCGGGCATGGACGTGCTGACGTTCGACCCCGTCAACGGCCTGCGCATCGGCGCGCTGGTGACCACGCGTGCGGTGGAGACCTCGGGCTTCGTGCAGCGCCACTACGCCAGCCTGGCAAAAGCCGTGACGGACTTCGCCTCGATCCAGGTGCGCCATCGCGCCACGGTGGTGGGCAACGTCTGCCGCGCGTCGCCGTCGGCCGATTCGTTCGCGCCGCTGGTGGCGGACGGTGCTTCGGTGCACCTGTATGGCCTGTCCGGCTCGCGCGAGCTGCGCGTGGAGGACTTCGTTACCGGCGTCGGCAAGACCGCCATCGCGCCGGACGAGATCGTCACCCGCATCACCGTGCCGGCGCCGCGCCCCCACACCGGCAAGGTCTACCTCAAGCATGGCCGCCGCGTGCAGATGGAACTGGCAACTGTCGGCGTGGCGGTATCGCTGACGGTCGAGAACGGCTACTGCGCCGACGTCGGCATCGTGCTCGCAGCGGTCGGCCCCACCCCGGTACGCGCCATGCGTGCCGAGCAGGTGCTGCGCGGCCAGCGCGTGACGGACGCCCTGATCCTGCAGGCCGCGCACGCCGCCATGGGCGAAGCGCGCCCCATCAGCGACGTGCGCGCCAGCGAAGCCTACCGGCGGCAGATGGTCAGCGTGCTGACCCGCCGCGCCCTGGAACAAGCCCTGGAGGCCGCAACATGCGAAAAATGATCGAACTCGTCATCAACGGCGAGCCGCGCGAACTGGCGGTGGAACCGCACGGCACGCTGCTCGACGCCCTGCGCAACGACGCCTGCCTGACCGGCACCAAGAAGGGCTGCGACGTGGGCGAATGCGGTTCGTGCACCGTCATCATCGACGGCCAGCCGATGAATTCCTGCCTGGTGCTGGCGCCCGAAGCGCACGGCTGCCACATCACCACCATCGAAGGCGTGCAGCCCGCGCCCGACACCGTGCACCCGATCCAGGAGCAGTTCATGCAGTGCGGCGCCGCGCAGTGCGGCTTCTGCACGCCGGGCTTCGTGGTGATGGCCAAGGCGCTGCTGGATGAGAACCCGCATCCCACGCGCGACGAAATCCGCTTTGCCATTGCCGGCAATATCTGCCGCTGCACCGGCTACACCAAGATCATCGAGGCCATCGAGAGGTCCGCCGAGGCCATGGACTTCGCGGGCTGCAAGGCCCGCGCCAGCGAGGAGGCATGATGACCCACGCCGTGATCGGACACAGCGTCAAGCGCACCGACCTGCTCGACAAGGTCACCGGCAACGCCAGATACGTTGCCGACATGCCCTTCCCCGGCCTGCTGTTCGGCAAGATGAAGCGCTGCAACCTCGCGCACGCGAAAATCCGCCGCATCGACACCTCGCGTGCGCTGGCATTGCCGGGCGTCAAGGCCGTGCTGACCCATGAGAACGTGCCGCGCGTGCTGCACGCCGGCTCGCCCCACCCGCGCTCCGCCTCGGTGACCTGCGACCAGTACATGCTGGACGACAAGGTGCGCTACTGGGGCGAAGGCGTCGCCGCGGTGGCCGCCATCAGCGAAGAGATCGCCGAGCGCGCGATCGAGCTGATCGAAGTCGAATACGAAACGCTGCCCGCCGTCTTCACCACCGAGGACGCCGAGCGCTCCGATGCCCCGCGCATCCACGACCGCGAACCCGGCGGCAACCTGGTGCTGCCGCCCGTGATCATCAAGCGCGGCGACGTGGAAGCGGGCTTTGCCGACGCGGACTTCATCCTGGAAGGGATCTACGAAGGCGGCCGCCCTACGCCGGCTTACATGGAGCCCAACGTCCTCACGTGCAGCTGGGACGGCAACGGCAACCTGACGGTGTGGATCTCCACCCAGACCGCCTTCATGGTGCGCGGCATCATGGCCGAGGTGCTGGGCCTGCCGTTGCACAAGGTGCGCGTGCTGGTCGACCACATGGGCGGCGGCTTCGGCGCCAAGCAGGACCTGTTCCAGCAGGAGTTCCTGTGCGCGCTGCTGGCGCGCGAGACGCGCCGCCCGGTGCGCATGGAATACACGCGCGAGGAAACCTTCCTCGGCGGGCGCACGCGCCATCCGGCCAGGATCTGGCTCAAGCAAGGCTTCCGCAACGACGGCACCATCACCGCGCGCCAGGCCAAGGTGGTGTTCAATTCCGGCGCCTATGGCTCGCATGGCCCGGGCGTGACCAATGTCGGCACCGCCGCCATGGTCTCGCTGTACCGCTGCGACAACGTGCTGCTGGAAGGCCGCTGCGTCTACACCAACAGCCCCATCGCCGGTGCCTTCCGCGGCTATGGCGTGGTGCAGACCTATTACGCGCTCGACGTGCAGATGGACGAGGCCGCCGAGCACCTGGGCCTGGACCCCGCCGGGCTGAAGCTGAAGAACGCCGTGCGCGAAGGCGACATTGCACCGTCCAACCATCCGCTGATCGGGCACGGCCTGGAGGCCTGCATCGAGAAGGGCATGGAACTGGTCGACTGGCCTGCGCTGCGCCGCCGCCCGCGCGACACCAGCGGCCCGATCCGCACCGGCTGGGGCCTGGGCTGCGAAATGCACGGCAGCAGCGCCTATCCCGGCATCAAGGAGCAGGGCAACGCCATCATCAAGATGAATGAGGATGGCACCGTGGTGCTGCTGACCGGCGCGGCCGGGCTGGGTACCGGTGCGCATACCGCGCTCGCGCAGATCGTTGCAGAAGAACTGACGCTGCCGTTCGAAGCGGTGGCGGTCGTGCACGGCGATACCGACGTGGTGCCCTGGGACATCGGCGCCTTTGCCAGCCACACCACCTATATGGTCGGCAAGGCCGCGCAGATGGCGGCGGGCGAGATCAAGCGCCAGCTGTTCGATCGCGCGGCCAAGCTGATGGAATGCGAGCCTGAGGCCCTGACGCTCACCGCCGGCGTGATCGCCGTGCGCGACCGCGACGGCCCGACCCTGACCGTGCGCGAGGCCGTGATGCCGCGCAAGGGCATCCCCGCCGCGCAGCTGGTGGGCACCGCCACCTATCACCCGACCAAGTCGTATTCATTCGCCGCGCATTTTGTCGAGGTGGCGGTCGATACCGAAACCGGCTTCATCACCGTGCAGCAGGTGGTGCCGGTGCATGACGTCGGCAAGGTGATCCACCCGGTCGCGGCCGCGGGTCAGATCGAGGGCGGCATCCAGCAAGGCATCGGCCATACGCTGTATGAGGACTACCAGATCGACATGCGTACCGGGCGCTCGCTCAACGCCAACTTCGTCGACTACAAGATGCCGCTGGCGATGGACATGCCGCCCATCCATACGGTGATCCTGGAAGCGGCCCCCGACCCCGGCGGCCCGTTCGGCGCCAAGGGCGTGGGCGAGGATCCGATCGTCGCGATCGGGCCGGCGATTGCCAATGCGGTGTTCGATGCCATCGGCGTGCGCTTCCGGCACTACCCGATCAAACCAGAGCAAGTGCTGCAGGCACTGGCGGAGAAGGCAGCGAAGGAAGGCGCCACCCCATGACCCGCAAGCAACGCCTGGTGGTCGCCATCACCGGCGCCAGCGGCGCGGTGTACGGCGTGCGCTTGCTGCAGGCACTGTCGGCGCTGGACGGCTGGGAGACCCACCTGGTCTGCTCCCCGTCCGGCCTGCTGACCGCGCACCATGAGCTGGGCCTGCAGCGCCCGCAGATCGAAGCCATGGCCGACGTGGTGCACAACGTGCGCGATATCGGCGCCACCATCGCCAGCGGCTCGTTCCGCTGCGACGGCATGGTGGTGGCGCCGTGCTCCATGCGCACGCTGGCCGCCATCGCCACCGGGCTTGCCGACAACCTCGTCACCCGCGCCGCCGACGTGATGCTCAAGGAGCGCCGCCGGCTGGTGCTGCTGGCGCGCGAGACGCCCTTCCACCTGGTGCACCTGCGCAACATGACCACGGTGACCGAGATGGGCGCCATCGTGCTGCCGCCGGTGCCGGCCTTCTACACCCATCCGCAGTCAGTGGACGACATCGTCAACCACACCGTGGGGCGCGTGCTGGACCTGTTCGACGTGCCGCACGACGGGCTGGTGGAACGCTGGGAAGGCTTGCGCCCCAACGTCGCCACCGCTTGAAGAGAACAAGAGAACTTTCGCCCCGCGATAGCGGGGAACGCAGTACCCAATCAGGAGACAACATGAATGCACCTGCCGTCGCACAACAGCCGCCCGTCCCGGTCACCATCCTTACCGGCTTCCTCGGCTCGGGCAAGACGACGCTGCTCAACCACATCCTGACGCAGAAGCACGGCCACCGCATCGCCGTGATCGAGAACGAGTTCGGCGAGGTCGATGTCGATTCCGACCTGGTGATGACCTCCGACGAAGAGATCTACCAGATGACCAACGGCTGCATCTGCTGCGTGGTCGATGTGCGCACTGACCTCGTGCGCATCCTGCAGAAGCTGCTGGAGCAGCCCGAGCGTTTCGACCATATCCTGGTCGAGACCAGCGGCCTGGCCGATCCCACGCCGGTCGCCGCCACCTTCTTCATGGACAACGAAGTCGCCAAGCAGGTCACGCTCGACGGCATCCTGACGCTGGTGGACGCGGTACATATCGAAGGCCACCTCGATGATCCCCAACTGACCGGCTTCGACAATCAGGCCGTCGACCAGATCGTGGCGGCCGACCGCGTGATCCTCAACAAGACCGACCTGGTGAACGCCGCGCAGCTCGACAGGCTGGAGGCACGCATCCACCGCCTGAACGAAGGCGCGCAGATCCTGCGCTCAAACTTTGCGCAGGTGGACCTGGGCAAGATCCTTGGCATTGGCGGCTTTACCACGGGCACGATCCAGGCGGACGCGCACGATGACCACCACGATCACGCGCACAACCATGACCATCACGACCACGTGTGCGACGAGCATTGCGACCACGTGCACGATGACGATGCGCATGGCCACCGCCACGATCCGTCGGTCACGTCCGTATCGCTGGTGTTCGACCAGCCGTTCGACCGCCAGCGCCTGGAGCACGGCCTGAAGGCCCTGCTCGCGGCGCAAGGCGACGATGTGTTCCGGATGAAGGGGATCGTGGCTGTGGAGGGCGATGACCGCCGCTACGTGCTGCAGGCGGTGCACCGGCTGATGGATTTCCATCCCGCCGATGCCTGGGGACCGGAAGCCGCGCAAAGCAAATTCGTGTTTATCGGCCGCCACCTCGACAAGCTGCGCTTGCAGACGCTGCTGAAGGTCTGCCTGCCCGTGGCCCAGGCAGCCTGACTGTCCTGACCAGCAGCGGAGGCTGACTTCCCGTCAGCCTCCGCTGCCGACCTGAGCTGGCACGCGCTTGCGCAGCAAGTACCTTTGCGTCCCCTCCATGACGCAGACGTCGTTCTGGTTGCGCACCTCCGATCGCATCGCCAGCACGCCGGTCGTACGACCGGGAACCAGCTCGGTGACGGTGAGGCGGCAGTACAACGTATCGCCGACATAGACAGGCGCGAGGAAGCGGCTGCTCTGCTCGATAAAGCCCTTCAGGGACTCCTCGACCATATGGGGGAACAGGCCCGCTCCCGCGGCAGTCTGTATCACGACCTGGAAGCCGTGTGCCAGCATGTGCGGCATGCCGTGAGCACGGCAGTACTCAACATCGTAGTGAACCGGATGATTGTCTCCGCTTGCCAGCTGGAACGCCGCGAACAGCGCGTCGGTCATGGTGCGGGACGGCAGATTGAAGTGCTCTCCGAGTTCGAAGTCCTCAAAGTAGCGTTGCGGGCAAAGTTGATAGGCATTCATGGCTTCTCCGTATTCCTGATGGTTGGTTCCGGCGCTGGCCTGCGCGGGTTTCGCTCAGTCGGCTTTCATATTCGTGGCGACGGCCACCCGCTTCCACTTCTCCAGTTCCGCGCGCAGGAACTTGTCGAGCCCCGCTGGTGTAGGCTGGGTCTCCAGCTGCAATCCGAGTTCGAAGGCTTTGCCTTGCAGGGCGGGATCGCTGAGTGCATCGCCAAGTGTCGAGACCAGCTTCTGGACAACTGCCGACGGTGTTCGGGCTGGCACGAATACCGCATTCCAGGTGTACGCCTCATAGCCTGACACGGCTTCCGCAATCGCCGGCGTCTCCCTGGTCTGCGGGAGGCGTTTTCCCATCGACGTTGCCAGCAATCGCACCGTTCCCGCCCGCACCTGCGCCAGCCCTGTCGGTGCGCTGTCGATCATGAACTCGACATGGCCACCGATCAGATCGGCCATGGCAGGTGCGCTCCCCCGATATGGGACATGGACCGCTTTCGTTCCTGCCGTGTAGTTCAGCAGTTCCCCGGCGAGATGCGGGGCACTGCCAACCCCCGCTGAACCATAGTTGACCTGACCGGGACGCGACTTCAGGTAAGCAATGAATTCCGGCAGTGTTTTCGCCGGAACGCCCTTGTTCACGACCAGTACCAGGGGCGCACGAGCCGCCAGCCCGACTGGCGCAAAGTCATCGATCGTGCGATATGGCAGGCTGGCGTGAATGCTTGGGTTCACGGCATGCGCTACAGTGGTCAGCAGCAGCGTATAACCATCCGGTGCGGCCTTCGCGGCGACCTCGGTGCCGACTATCGTGCCGGCCCCCGACTTGTTCTCGACGACCACCGAGGTATTCAGCTTGCGGCCCCAGCTTGCGGCCAGCGATCGGGCGAAGGTGTCCGTCGGGCCGCCAGCAGGGTACGGAACGATGAGTCGGACAGGCCGCACCGGGTAGTCTGTCTGCGCCACTGATGGGGACGCAAAGGCTAATAGTGTCGCGGCGCTGCCCAGCGCGCTGGCGATCCTGCGCAAGAGTATGGTCATGTTGGTCTCCGATTCTTTTTCGCGTAGCACAGCGGTAGCTGCGGCGACGAGCCGAAATATAGAATCGGACCCTACAAGGACACCAGTCGAAAGCTCCTGGGGTGTCGTTAGAATTCCTCTAAACATCCCCAGGAACTGTCGGGAAACGGAGACAAGCGTGCGTTTCGAACTCACCGATCTGCGAGTATTCCTCGCCATTGCGCAGGCCAAGAGCGTGACGGCAGGAGCGTCAGATATGCATTTGACGGCGCCTTCGGCCAGCTACCGCCTCAAGAACCTCGAACAGGCGATGGGCGTCCCGTTGTTCAACAGGACGCAGAAGGGCATGGCCCTGACGCCGGCGGGCGAGACGGTACAGCACTATGCCGAGGCGATCATGGAGAACGTCGAACGCTTGCAGTCGGACATGCGGCGCCACACCGACGGCATTGAAGGGCATATCCGTGTCTACGCGAACAGCAGCACCATGGCCAGCTTGCCCGCGGCGCTTAGCCGGTTCCTGGCGGCATACCCGAATGTCAATGTCGACCTGGAGGAGCACCTCAGCGAGGACAGCGTGCGGGCAGTGATCGAGGACCGTGCGGACGTCGGCTTGGTGGCCGGCGCGATCGACATGCGGGGCCTGGAGTTCATTCGATACGGCATCGATGAGCTGATGTTCGTGGTTCCGGCACGCCACCCGTCGGGGTTGCTCGACAAGATGTCCCTTGCACAGGCATTGGCGTACGACCTGGTATCCGTCGGCAGCAAGAGCAGCAATTTCCTCTTCCTCAATGACATGGCCGCGCGTGCCGGCATCAAGCCACGCGTTCGCGTGCATGCACCCGACTTTGCCGCGGCCATGCGTTGCGTACAGGAAGGCGCCGGCATCTCCCTCGTGCCACGTTCCGTAGCGGGTCCCCTGATTGAGCAAGGGGTGGTGGAAGGGGTGACCCTGGATGAGCCATGGGCCCGGCGCGAGCAGCGGATTGTCGTGCGGAGCCAGAAGGCGCTCCCGGCCTATACGCGGGACTTTATCCGGTATGTCGCCGAATGGGGCGCACCGGACGCTGCGCCGTAAGGGCAGGGATGCGGCCAGTTTCGAAGACTTCGAAGCCGCCTTAGGAATTCTCGACTGTTCGGGGGACGAGGACCGTTCCTATACTTCGTCGTCCGGCCCGTGTGCCGCCAGGTCCCTTCATTCTCCCTCCATGAAACCCAGCCTACGCCCCCTTGATGGCATCACCGTTCTGGCGCTTGAGCACGCTGTAGCGGCGCCCTTTGCCAGCCGCCAGCTCGCCGATCTCGGCGCCCGCGTCATCAAGGTGGAACGCCCGGTCGTTGGCGATTTCGCCCGCGACTATGATCATTCCGTGTACGGCCAGTCGTCGTTCTTTGTCTGGGCAAATCGAGGCAAGGAAAGCCTCACGCTGGATCTCAAGAAGCCCGAGGCCAAGGCGATCGTGCACAAGCTGCTCGCCGAAGCGGACGTGTTCATCCAGAACCTGGCGCCGGGCGCCGCCCAACGCATGGGACTGGACTTCGAGTCATTGCATGCCGACTATCCAGATCTGATCGTTTGCGATATCTCAGGATACGGCGACAGCGGGCCATACCGCGACAAAAAGGCCTATGACCTGTTGATCCAGGCCACTGCTGGCCTTATCTCGGTAACCGGTACGGACCCTGCGCCGTCGCGCACCGGCATTTCCATCGCGGACATTGCCGCCGGCATGTACGCCTATACCGGCATCCTCTCCGCCTTGCTGCAGCGCGCACGGACTGGCGCCGGCCTCAGGGTTGAAGTCACCATGCTCGAGGCGTTGAGCGAATGGATGTCATATCCGCTGAACTTCGCTCACTATGGCGGCACGCCGCCGGCACGCAACGGCGTTGCGCATCCGGGTATCGCCCCCTATGGCCAGTACCAGACCGGCGATGGGGCCAGCGTCATCTTCGGGCTGCAGAATGAACGGGAATGGGAGCGCTTCTGCACCGAGGTGCTGGAGGACCCGGCCCTGGCGGCGGATGCCCGCTTCAACTCCAATCTCCAACGCGTCGCCAATCGCGCGGCGCTGGACCAGGAGATCGCCAGTCATCTCCGCTCCATGACCCGGGAGCAGCTGGTCAAGCGTCTCGATCGCGGGGGCATTGCCAACTCGCCCCTGAACGACATGCATGATGTTTGGCAGCACGCGCAATTTGCCGCACGCAATCGCTGGCGGGAAGTCCAGACGCCGGGTGGTGCCATCCAGGCACTTCTGCCGCCGGCTACGCTGTCGGGCGTACCGGCTTCCATGGGGAATGTTCCGGCAGTCGGCGAACACTCTTCTTCTGTCCTGAAGTCGCTCGGCATGAGCGAGGCAGAGATCGAGGCCCTGGCGGCGGCGGGCACGATCTGAGTGCTGAAGGTCCTGCGCAACAGAGGGCCGGCTCGCCGTCAGCCCCCCTGCTGCGCTGCCGCCCGCAAGGTCTGCGACGGCAGCTCGCCAAACTCGCGCCGGTACTCGCGCGAGAACAGGCTCAGGTGGGTGAAGCCGTGCCGCAGCGCAATCGCGCTGACCATCCCCTTCTCTTGCCGCGCCCGCTGCAGATCAGCGCGTGCGCCATGCAGGCGCAGCAGACGCAGGTACTCCATCGGCGTGGTGTTCTTGCTCTTGCGAAAGCCCAGCTGCAAGGTGCGTGCCGATACGCCGCAATGTGCGGCGATCTGCTCCAGCGTCAGCGGCTGGTCAAGATTGGCGCGCAGGTAGGCGATGGCATTGCGCACATAGTCAGGCAGCACCGCCTCGAACCGGCGCGGCAGCATATTGCCATCCGCGGCAAAGCGGTCGAGCAGCAGTGTCGACAACACGATGCGCTCGATGCTGCCATCCACCGCCGGCACGCCGCGGCCTTCGCGCCGCACCCGCGTCTCCGCGCGCAGGTAGCTCACCAGCGCCTGCCAGCGCGCGGCACGGCCATCGTCCGCCACCGGCTGCATGTCGAACTCAATCGGCACCGGCGGCTCGAAGCTGAACTGCTGGCGGAACGCCTCGTCGATCAGCTGCCGGCGGATCACCACGCTGAAGCGCTCGCAGCCCGGATCCAGCGACAACGTAGCCGGCACGGTGGGCGAGAACACAAAGGTCGCACCCGGCGGCATCAGCATCGCACCGCGCAGGGTCTCCACGCGGCACGTACCCGCCAGCACGGTCTGGATCACGAACTCATCCTTGTTCGGCTGCGGCTCGATCTGCACTGCCTGGTTATAGGCAATGGTGACCAGCGTCAGCCGGCCGATGGTGCTGGTGTCGATACGGGCATCGAGCGCCGCATCGGCTTCGGTCGCGCGCAGCCGCGTAGGGCCGAACACGCGGCCGGAAAGTGACTGGATGCGATCGAGGTCACCGCCGCGGCTGACGGGCGAGCGGGAGGCTGCAGCAAACCATCCTGCGGTGGGTGACATGGCGTTGGGGAAATGGTGGAAAGCGCCGGAAATACGTCTTCGCTTCCAGCGCATTCGGATAGCAATGAAGAAGCGCATCCATCCTATGACCACCCCCGCCCTCACGCAACCCAAGGGAAACCCCTTATGCCCCGGGCCTGCATTTTGCAAGCGCGATTGCGGCCCGGTGCCAGGGCCTTCGCAATAACGCTATGACGGCCTGCCGTGCATCACTACTGTGCAAGGCATGCGTCGGCCATGCGCCGCGCATGGCACCGTGACGGACCGAGCCCGGCGACCAACAGACCGGGCCAGCCGCCGCCGGCATGGCGCACTTTCCCCCAGCACGCGGCAGGAGACAACATCATGCAAGCAGCGGTTCACCCCGTCGACCAGGTCCTGCCGGCACGCGCCATGGCGACGCTCGGCTTCCAGCACATGCTGGTCAGTTATCTCGGTGCCATCGCGGTGCCGATGATCGTTGCCGGCGCGCTCAAGATGACGCCGGCGCAGACCACCATGCTGATCAGCACCGCGCTGTTCACCTCCGGCATCGCCACCCTGCTGCAGACCGTCGGCTTCTGGAAGTTCGGCGTGCGCCTGCCGCTGATGCAGGGCGTGGCGTTCAGTTCCGTGGGCCCCGTCATCGCCATCGGCACCGATCCGTCACTCGGCTTCAACGGCGTCTGCGGCGCCATCATCGCCGCGGGCGTGATCGCGATGTTCCTTGCGCCCATCATCGGCAAGCTCAAGCGCTTCTTTCCGCCGGTGGTCAGTGGTTGCACCATCACCGCGGTGGGCCTGTCGCTGTTCCCGGTTTCGTTTCACTGGTTTGGAGGCGGAAGGGGGGCGTCGGATTTCGGCGCTCCCATCTTTTTCATCGTTGCCTTCGGCGTAGTGGCGCTGATCCTGTTCATCAACCGGCACGGCGGTGAACTGATCCGCAACCTGTCCGTGGTGATCGGCCTGCTGGTCGGCGGCGCGGTGGCGTGGATGCTGGGCATGGGCAGCTTCGATGAAGTCGCGCGCGCACCGTGGTTCACCATGGTGACGCCGTTCGCCTTCGGCATGCCCACCTTCAACGTCGGCGCCATCACCACCATGGTGATCGTGATGGTGGTGCAGATGGTGGAATCGATGGGCCTGTTCATCGCCGTCGGCGATATCGTCAAGCGCCCCCTGACCGAGCGCGATGCCACCCGCGGCCTGCGCGCCAACGGCCTGGCCAGCGCCATCGGCGGTATGTTCGCGGCGTTCCCGTATATCGCCTTCATGGAGAACGTGGGACTGGTCATCGTCACCGGCGTGCGCAGCCGCTGGGTGGTCGCCACCTGCGGCGTGATGCTGTGCGCCGTGGCGCTGGTGCCCAAGATCGGCGCGCTGTTTGCCTCGATTCCGGCCGCGGCGCTGGGCGGTGCAACCATGGTCATGTTCGGCGTAGTCGTCGCCGCAGGCATCAAGACGCTGGGAGAAGTCGAATACGACCGCAATCCCAACAACCTCTCCATCGTCTCCATCACGCTCGGCTGCGCGATGATGCCCGTGATGCTGCCCGGCATGCTGGAGAAGCTACCCGGCTTCCTGCAGCCCTTTGTCCACAGCAGCGTGATCATCGCCTGCGTGGTCTCCGTGCTGCTCAACCTGATTCTCAATGGCGTGCCCGCCCGTGAAGCCGACGAGCTGCACGCCAGCGCCGACAACGTCCAAGGGATCTGAAACATGGTGCAGAACACCAACGCCACCAACGCCACCAGCGCCGCGCCCGCCGGCGACCTGCTGATCCGCAACGCCGCCGCCGTGATGACCGGCCGCACCGGCAATGCCGCGCGAGCGGGCGCCGCCGACATCCGCATCCGCGACGGCCGCATCGCCGAGATCGGTGCAGCCCTGCCGCGCCACGACGGCGAGGCTGTGCTGGACGCCACCGGTTGCGTGGTCTACCCGGGCTGGGTCAACACCCACCACCACCTGTTCCAGAACCTGCTGAAAGCCGTGCCCAGCGGCATGAACGTGGGGTTGGAACAATGGCTGGCCTCCGTCGCCTACCCGCGCCTGGCACGCTTCACGCCGGAGATCTTCCGCACCGCTGTGCGGCTGGGCATGGCCGAGTTGCTGTTGTCCGGCACCACCACCTGCGCCGATCACCACTACCTGTATCACCACGGCCATGGGGCCGAGACCGGCGACGTGCTGTTCGAAGTAGCGGAAGAGCTTGGCATGCGCCTGGTGCTCTGCCGCGGCGGCGCCATCCAGTCAGCCTCCGATCATCCGGGTATGCGCGCCACCGCGCTGGTGCCCGAGACGCTGGACGAGATGCTGGCCGATATCGAGCGACTGAAGGCGCGCTATCACGACGCTTCGGCCGATAGCCTGCGCCGCGTAGTGGTCGCACCAACGACGCCAACCTTTTCGCTGCCCCCCGCACTGCTGTGCGAGCTGGCCGCCTTCGGGCGCGGCATGGACCTGCGGCTGCATTCGCACCTGTCGGAGACCGACAACTACGTGAAGTTCTGCCGCGAGAAGTACCAGTGCACGCCGGTGCAGTTCGTGGCCGACCACGACTGGCTGGGGCCGGACGTCTGGTTCGCGCACCTGGTCACCGTGAATCCCGAAGAGATCCGAATGCTCGCCGTAACCAACACCGGCATGGCGCACTGCCCCGTCAGCAATGCGCGGCTCGGCAGCGGCATTGCGCCAGTGCGCGCGATGGCCGATGCGGGCGTGCCGATTTCACTGGGCGTGGATGGAGTGGCGTCCAATGAATCGGGCAGCATGGTGCATGAGGCCAATTTCGCGTGGCTGGTGCACCGGGCGCTGGGCGGGGCCGCGCAAACCCGCGTGGAGGAAGTCATCCACTGGGGTACCGCAGGCGGTGCGCAGGTGCTGGGGCTGCCGGGTATCGGCACGCTCGCGCCAGGGCAGTCTGCCGACCTGGCGATCTATGACGTCAGCGGGCTGCGGTTCCATGGCTTCCATGACATCGGCACTGCGCCTGTGGCGGCTGGCGAGCCTACGCCGGTGCGGGATGTGCTGGTGCGTGGGCGGCACGTGGTGCGTGATGGCGCGATCGTGGGGCTGGATCTGGAGAAGCTGCGCCGGGAGGCGCGGGAGGCATTGGCGACGCTGGTGGATTGAGGGTGGTTTAGGCGTTTGGCTATTTGCCGGCGGGCGGAGGTCGGGCAGGATGTGGCGTCCGGATGGGAATGCGAAGTGTCTTATCGAGTTGTTGGCTCCGACGCGGGAGACTGACACGGTCATCGCACACAACGGTGACCGGGCGTGGAAGCCCGCATGCGCATGGCAGGACGGTCGTCGCTGACGACCGTCCTTACCCATTCGGGATAGACCTCCTCAATGGCGGGCCGGGCGAGGCAGCCGCAAGGCTGACCGGCGATAGCTGTGCGCATCGGGCTTCCACCCTCGTCGTCAGGCCCGCCGCCCTACCCTAACGTCGTGCGGCGGACCTTCACTCAACGATAGGAGGTCCTATGTCGGAAAACGATCTGTCAACGGCGCGCTACAGCCTTCAGTCAGTCTCGGCTGGTATGGATGGTGTGCTTACCCTGCTGGAACAGCAAAGTGTGCAATTTGAGGGCTGCTTTAGTGCATTTTGCTTGTTGGGGTTGGTGAAGGCGCAGCTGGAGAGTGTGTTGGCGGATGAGCTGCCTGCGCCTTAACGGGATGGCTTCCCGGCAAAGGCGTTGACAGTGAAGTCGGGAAGCCTCTCCAACCCCTGGTGTGGGCTCGCAGCGAATGCACCTCTCGCAGAGCGTGGGAGCGCGCCAACTCAGTACACTTCAACCCATGAAAATCGTAGGTGGGTAAGGACGATGTACCACTACACAGACGGCGGCCTTAAAAACGTTTGGCTGGCCAATGGATACAAGATCCAGAGCACGCCCCACGGCAAAGCCATGTCGATCGAAGATCTGGATGGTCTTTGCATCGCCATCTGCCTGGCCCTGGCCAAGAAGCCATCCCCTCTCACCGGTACCGAATTCCGCTACATCCGCAGCGCAGGCTTGATGCAATCGCAAGCCGGTCTGGCAAAGCTGCTTGGCAACAATGAGCAGGCCGTCGCTCGTTGGGAGAAGACCGGCAAGTTGCCAAGTTGGGCCGACAAACTGGTGCGCCTGCTTTACCTGGCGCGCGCAGAAGGCAGTGCCCCTATTGCGTCAGTCATCGAACGCATCAACGCAGTCGAGCGCGCGGAAAAACAGAAGATCGTGCTACGCGCTGCGAAGTCCGGGTGGGCATCCAAGGTCGAGTCACAAGACAGTGACGAAGGCATTGCAGCATAGGAGACGATGCGTGCGAAAAGCGCCATGGCTGCCTGCCATTCACATTACGACGGTTGGCGACGTATCTGCGTCGCCAACCAGATCCAGCTCGCAACGCGGCTGAGTCAATCCGCTTACTTCGCCGCAGTCTTCACCTGGTCCCCCGTGTAGCTCAGCGACGCCAGCTCTTCCTTCGCCTTCTCCGGCGTTTCCAGCTCCAGCACCACGCGGCCCACCATCAGCCCCAGCGACGGGGAGCTGCGCACGTACTTCGTCTCGCCGGCATCCAGCATGAAGCTGAGCGTCTTCTCGGTTTCGGTCGAGGCCGCCGCGACATACTTGCCAGCCGTGCGGTCCACGAAGAAGAAGCCGCCGGGCTTGGATTCGCCCACGACCTGGCTATTCAGGCGAATATCCGGCTGGATAGCCGCCCCGAACATCGACGCCGAACGCAGGAAATAGATCCGGCCTTCGCCCGGCTTCAGCGTGGGCATCGATGCCGCCATCTCGGCGTGCTTCACGCCAGAAGCGCATCCCGCCAGCAGCGACGACACCGCCAGTCCGGCGATCAGCATGCGCGCAATCCGTTTCATTCCGATTCTCCCAAGTTCAAAGGTACTGCTGTCGTTAGCGGGGAGTAGTTCTGCTCCCCGGGCAGATAGAAGCCCACCAGTGTCTTGTTGCGAACGACCAGGTAGGCCTCATGAACGTGGCGGCCCTCGATTGTGAGAATGGTGCCGACGGGGCGGTAGACATCGCCTTGCGGAAGGCGCCCAACTTGCGACCAGGTCGACCTGGCAGCGAGGTCTCGGGAATAGCCGGTGTCGAGCTTGACCTGGGCTGGCGCCAGAAGCTGAACGCGATTGGCCGTGGCGGCCGGCTGCATCGGCTCCACCGTTGCCGGGGTGGTCGCGATCATTGGGGCGCAGGCGGAGAGTGCCAGGCTAAATCCTGTGGCGAGCCACAGGCGGCGGGCGCGGAAAGAGAAGGAGGTCATGGCTGGATACGCTCAGGTTTATGGCTCGCAGCCTGAGTGGCTGCGCCCCACAGCAATTGCGCCAGTCGGCACGATGCGGCGCCATTGGCACTTTCCCTTGGCGCCGGCCGGGTTGTCTTCTGAGGCTAATTACGACACTGGGGCGGACATGCTTAATACAAGGCGGCACCCTACAGGAGGAGGGTGCCGCGGGAATTCTCCAGCAAGCTGACACAAATAGAAATCGTCTCCAGCCGAGTCTGGCTGCGGCTACGAAATTCCTCTCAATCCCCCTTGAAACCCGACGCCTTGATGACCGGCGTCCACCGTGCCGAAAGCGCGCTTGCATACCTGGCAACCTCATCAGCAGTGCCGCCCGGCAAGATGTCATACCCGGCGCGCGCCAGCTTCTCGCGCACGTCCGGCATAGCCAGCACCTTGCGCACGGCCTGATACCACTGCGTGGTCACGTCGGGCGGCGTGTTGGCGCGGACGTAAAGCAGATAGCGCGACGACGTCACCAGGTTGGGAAAGCCAGACTCCGCAAAGGTAGGCACATCCGGCAAGGCATCGGCGCGCTTCTCCCCGGCCACGGCCAGCACGCGAAGCTTGCCACCACGATGCAGCTCGGTGAAGGTCGTGATGGCGTCCATGCCCGCCGCAATCTGGTTGCCCATCATTTCCGTCGCCATCGCCGCGCCACCGCGATACGGCACCAGCGTGCTGCCGGTGCGGGACTGGCTGACGAACTCCACGGCGAGGAAATGCAGCAGCGTGCCAACCGTGCTGATGCCGATCGAATAGTCAGCCGGCTTGGCCCTGGCAGCCTTGACGAAGTCGGCCAGTGTCTTGATGGGTGAGCTGGCGCTGACCGCGATGCCGAACTGGACGCCTGTCACATCGGTGATCGCCGTGAAATCGGTGGCGGGGTTGAAGCGCATATTGCTGTAGATCAGCGGCCCGATGAACATCGGATCGACAGGCGCCAGCAGCACGGTGGTGCCGTCGGCCGGCGCGTTCTTCAGGACTTCGGCCGCCACGCGCGTCCCGGCACCGGGCCGGTTGTCGACGATGACGGTACGGCCCATGGCGTCTTTCAGCTTCTCGGACAGCAGGCGGCCCATGTAGTCGGCCGGCCCTCCCGGCGGAAACGGCACGATGATGCGCGATACGGTCTGCCCCCATGCGGCGCGGGAGAGCAGGCCACTGGTACACAGGGCGGCAGCGGTGCCGGCCAGCATGGCGCGGCGCGATAGCCGTGGGGCGTAAGCAGGTTTGCGTTCGTTCATGGGAAGCTCCTGGGTCTAGATGCCGGTTTGCACGTCGGTGTAAGGGGTAAAACGCGCCGCGTCTTCAATGGCCTGGCCGGCGCGCAGCAGCAGGTCTTCCCGGAAACGCCATGCCATCAGCTGCACGCCGACTGGCACGCCGCCGGCCATGCCCGTCGGCACGGACAGCCCCGGCATGCCGAGCATCGCCGTTGCCAGCATGGGGCTCTGTGCGTCCAGCAAGGCCCGGTTCTCTTCTGGCGTGCGGATATCCGCGTCTTGCACGCTCGGGCGCTGCCACGACACCGGCATCAGCACCAGCGGATAGGTTTGCATGAACAGCGACCAGCTTCGTGCAATCGCCTGGCGCCGTGCCAGGGCATCCAGAAAGCCATCGCGATCGGTTTCCTGCATCCCGTCCAGCATGTTGCGCTGGCTTTGCCGCATGGCCTCGTCGCCATGCTGGTCCACGCCTGCGATGATGTTGCGGCGGCTGTCGTCGACCGTCAGCGTGCGCCAGAGCGCTGCCGCTTCCAGGAAGTCAGGCAGGCTGGCTTCCTCGACGGCGTAGCCCGCTTGCTCCAGCCATTGCGCGGCACTGTCCAGCGCTGCGCTGACCGCGGGATCGACGGGAATGCCCGGACAACGCCGGAACAGCGCCACACGCATCGGCCCTGGCGGCAGCGGCAGTTCCAGCGGCACCGGCACCCAGGCCGGGTCGCGCCCGTCATAACGGGCCATGGCGTGGTAGCCGAGCCGCAGGTCGGCAATGCTGCGCGCAAGCGGCCCCTGGACGGACATGAGTTGTGGCGTGATGCTGCGCTCGGCAGTGGCCGACGGGTTGTACGCGGGCACCCGCCCCGTCGTCGGCCGCAAGCCGGCGACACCACAGGCATAGGCCGGATAGCGAATGGAGCCGCCGATGTCATTGCCATGCGCCAGCGCACCCATGCCGGAAGCGACCGCGGACGCGGCACCGCCGCTGGAGCCGCCGGGAGTGATGTCCGCATCCCACGGGTTCAGCGTGCGCCCGTGCAGGCCGTTGTCGGTAAACCAGCGCGAGGAATAGGTAGCCGTATTGCTGCGCCCGACGATGATGGCCCCGGCACTGCGCAAGTTCGCGACCACGGGCGCATCTTCGCGCGCGATGTTGTGCTTCAGCGGGATCACGCCGTTGGTGGTGGCATGGCCCGCCTGGTCGACATTGATCTTGATCGTGACCGGCACGCCATGGAGCGGCCCCAGCTCTGCGCCCTCGGCTACCTGGCGGTCCGCGGCATCCGCGCTGGCCAGCGCCTCTTTTGCCAGCACTTCCGGCAGCGCATTGAGTCGTGGGTTAAGGGCATCGATGCGGGCCAGCACGCTGGCCGTGACCTCCCGGCAGGAAATCTCGCGCCGCCGCACGGCATCGGCAATATCGACAGCGCTCCAGCGCCAAAGCAATTCAGCAGGTTTCACGTCAAGGCTCCCAGGATTCAGGCAATAGGAATCCCACCCGCCGTGTCGGATGCGACGATGGCGGTTGGGTGTGCAGAAATAAAGGGGACGCTAGCGCGTCAGGGGATCAGTCGACCGGGCTCATCAGCAAGCTCCCGCGGTCCACCCGGGATTCGGCCTCCAGGGCCAGGGATTCGGCATGCTCCATGTGCTCCTGCATCAGGGCACGCGCACGCTCCGGGTCGCGCGACCGGAAGGCTTCGATCAGCGCGTTGTGGCTGTGGAAGATCTCTTCATCAAAGTCGTCGAAATCATCCTGCGCATTACGCACCACGATGACGCGGCGGATGATGTCGTTGAGCAGGCGGCAGAACAACGCCAGCATCGGGCTGCTGCAGGCATCGGCCAGGCGGTCGTGGAACAGCAGGTCGGCTTCGCGCCGCTCGTTCCAGTCCGTGCTGCCGCCATGTTCCGGGTGGCTCAGCCCGACCAGGGCTTCGAGGTCGGCGATGTCGGCATCGGTCAGGCGCAAGGCGGCGTTGGCTGCCAGCTCCGGCTCAACCGCGCGGCGCAGGGCGTACAGCGTGATGATGTCGACCGACTGGAAGTACAGGAAGTTGGACACTGCCTCCAGGCATCGCTCATAAGGCGGCTGCGTCAGCGTGGCACCGCCGTTCGGCCCCGTGCTGACCTTGACCAGCCCCTGCGCCTGCAGCGAGGCAAGCGCCTCACGCACCGTCCCGCGTGCGACGCCCATCTGTTCGATCAACGCTGCTTCCTGCGGCAGCTTGTCTCCGACCTTCTGGTGCGTTTGCACGATCCAGCGCTTGATATCGTTGACCACCTGGTCCGAACGCTTCACGCGTTTGCTGCCCTCTATCTGAGGGGTGGGCTTGGAGTTCATCGCCTCGTATTTATGATCATAATTACTATGATTATGGCGAAGGACTGGGCTTTTCCTATGCGGGTATTCCCGGCGGCAGTGGCCAAAAGCTGATCAAGTGGCAACAAATCGGGGCATGGAGGGGTCGGACCCGCCGATATTCGCGCTATTTGCGCGCGCACCGGCGAACGAAATCCGTCGATTCGGCCCATGAGTCTGGAGCGGCGCTTTGCGATGGCCTATACCTGACGCAAGCCAACCATCTTGATCACGAGGTATCCCATGCACCACGCCTTCCCGCCCAACGACGACCCCAACGCCATGGCCTACTGGCGCGCGCGCCGCATGGTGCACGCCCTGCGCGGCTGGTACATCCACCTGCTGGTCTACGCTGTCGTCAACGGCTGGCTGTGGTTCCGCTTCTTCTACTTTCCGTCGCCGCGGTGGTCGCATTACGCTGCCACCGGCTGGCCATGGCCGCTGACCACCACCCTGGCCTGGGGCCTGGCGCTGACCGTGCATGGGTTGCTGGTATGGATGCGGCTGTCACGCCGCGGGCGTGACTGGGAACAGCGCAAGATCCAGGAATTCATGGATCGCAAGTGAATCCCTCAGCCGGCGGCGCAGTGGCGCCGCCGACCGCCTTACATCTGCCGGAAGCGGTGCATGTAGGCGCGCGATACCGGCAGTTCGGCTTCGCTGTCACGCATCCGGACAAAGAGCCGCCCTGCCTCATCGCGGCGCGTTCCGGCCACGTATTCCATGTTGACGATGGACGAGCGGTGGATCTGCCAGAACACCTCGGGATCGAGACCGGCGATCAACTCCGCCAGCGGCGTGCGGATCAGGTGTTCGCCATCGCGGGTATGCACGACCACGTACTTGTCGTCGCTCTGGAAGTACATCACTTCCTGGATCGGCACGTGGCTGGTGGTATTGCCGCGGCTGGCGCGTACCCAGCGCAACTGGCCGCCGCTTTCCGCGCGCGGCTGGGCGCGTGTGAGCTGGCTCAGTAGCTGGGCCAGTTCCGGCAAGGGTGCCGCTTCCTGCAACGCCTTGCGCAGCCGCTCGATGGTGCGGCCGAGCCGTTCCTCGCTGACCGGCTTGACCAGGTAATCGACGGCCGCGCGCTCGAACGCATCGAGCGCGAATTCGTCATAGGCCGTGACGAACACCAGCCGCGTATCGGTTTCAATCCCTTGCGCCACCTCCAGGCCGGACAGGCCGGGCATCTTGATGTCGAGGAAGGCTACGCTCGGCGACAACCGTGCGATGGCGTCAGCGGCTTCGATGCCGTTGGTCGCCTCGGCAACGATCTGCAGCTCCGGCCAAAGGCGTTGGAGCTTGCCGCGCAAGTATGCGCGCAGGTGCTCTTCGTCGTCGGCAATCAGGGCGGTGGTCGTCATGGGGCGTCTCCGTTTCAGGATTCACGCGGCAGCGGGATTTCGATCAGCACGGCAGTGCCGGGCGAGCGTTCTTCAATCCGAACGTGGGCGTCACCGTCATACAGCACGGCCAGCCGTTCACGCAGGTTCGAAAGCCCGACGCCGGCGCCGGCCGAGGGACGAAAACCCATGCCATCGTCCTCGATGGTTGCCAGCATGCGCGGGCCGCGCGGCTCCAGCCGGACCAGCAGCCGCCCGCCTTCGATCTTCGGCTCAAGCCCATGCTTGATCGCATTCTCGACCACGGGCTGCAGCAGCATCGGCGCCAGTGGCATCGATTCGAGTTCGGGGTCGACATCGACCGAGTAGTGCAGCCGGTCGCCCATGCGGATGCGGATCAGCGCCAGATAGTCACGCAGCAACTTGGCCTCCTGCGCCACCGTGCCTTGCGTGGCGCGGCTGGCCGCAAGCGATGCGCGCAGGTAGGCGATGAAATGCTCGAGCATCAGCGTGGCCTTCTGCGGCGCGGGCTCGATCAGGCTGACCACGTTGGCCAGCGTGTTGAACAGGAAGTGCGGTTCGATCTGCGCCTGCAGCAAGCGCATGCGGGCTTCGACCAGCTGCTTCTCCGTCGACAGCGTGCGCACCTGTTCCTGCGCCATGTATTGCGCGATCTTGCGTTCTTCCCACTGCCGCCCAAGCAGGCCGACGCGACTCCACGTCATAACGCCGTGTATCGCCAGGCCGATACCCCAGCCCATGAGCGGCCCACCAGACCACGGCCGATGCGGCGATCCCACCAGATGGAAGCCGATCAGCAATGCATTGACCGCCACGTAGACCATGGCGTGCATGTAGAAGAAGCGCAGCGCGCGCACGCGGCGGCGGGCGTCTTCAAAGGCGCGCTGCTCGGGGGCGGATCGCCAGATGCGGGAGTCTGGGGTATGCACGGGCCGGTGGATGCGGGCGGAGATGCCGCGAGATTACCACCGCGTTGCCGGATGCTGATACTGCATTGGGGGGATCCGGCAGATCGGCGGCGCGAATCGCCGGAAATCCGGCGCCAGCGCCAGGAGCCCGCAAATGCCTCACAGAAAGCCAATCGAAAACCACGGCACCAACGTCAACAGCAACAGCGCGATGAACAATGCCGCCATATGTGGCCAGACACGCGGCATGGCCACATCCGGCGATACCCGCCCGATCGCGCACGCCGCATAGAACCCCCACCCCGAATGGCGGCGCAAACAAGCCCAGTCCCATCGCAAAGATCACGACCATCGCGTAGTGCACCTCATGCACGCCGACCAGCCTGGCGATGGGGAACAGCAGCGGCCCGAACAGCACGATCGCCGGAATCCCTTCCAGCTGGCTGCCGAGCAGGATAAAGGCCAGCGCCGATACCAGCAGGAAGCCTGACTTCCCTCCCGGCACCGCGGACATGATGCGGACCAGGTCCTGCGCGAAGCCCGACTGCGTCAGCGACCATGCCATGGCGGTTGCGCAGCCGACGATCAGCAGGATCGCGCCGGACAATGCCGCGGTATTGAGCAGGATCGGATAGATCCGGCGGTAGTCGAACTGCCGGTACACCAGCACTCCGGCCAGCGCCGCGTAGAAGATGCCGATGGTCGACACCTCGGTAGCCGTGGCCACGCCTTCAACCACCGCCGTGCGGATGATGACCGGCAACGCAAGCGCCGGCAGTGCCACCACCAGCAACCTCATCAGCGCCCGCCGCGATGGCCGCGCGATGCCGCGCATGTATTCCTTGCGCGTCTGCCACCAGACCACGAGCGCCATCATCACCAGCCCGACGAGCGCCGGCATCAGCCCGCCGATGAACAGCGAGGTAATCGATACGCCCGTCACCGAACCCACCGTGATCAGCACGATGCTGGGCGGAATCGTCTCCGACATCGCCCCCGATGCCGACAGCAGCCCGATCAGGTCGCAGTCCTTCGCACCCCGCTGCTTCATCTCCGGGAACAGTGCGGGCGCCACCGCGGCCATGTCGGCCGTCTTTGATCCGGAGATGCCTGAAACGATGTACATCGCCCCCAGCAGCACATACTGCATCCCGCCGCGCCGGTGGCCGATCAGCCCGGCCAGGAACTGGATCATCGCCCGCGCCAGGCCCGTCATTTCAATCAGCCCGCCCAGGAAGATGAACAACGGCACCGCCAGCAGGATCATGTGCGACATGCCCTCCTGCATCCGGTTCGGGATGATGGACAGCGGCGTAGCCGTGGACAGCACCAGGTAGCACAGCGTGGCAAGCCCGAAGGCAAAGGCGATCGGCACGCCGATAGCAACGCAGCCGCCGAGCATCAACAGGAAGAAGATCACCAGGTTGGCGTTGCCCAGATCCGTCAGGGCCGGCGAGAGCAGCCACAACGCGCCAGCACCAAGCGCAGCCGCCAGGCCGCTTACCGCCGTCTGCCTGAGGCTGGCGCACGACAGCAGGCGGATGACGGCGGTCACCAGCATCAGCACGGTCCCGGCAAGGATTGCGCCGGCGCGCCAGGCCTCGCTGATCTCCAGGGTAGGCATCTGCACGTACTGGTGTTCGGCCACGTGCTCCGACGCCGGCTGCAACAGCAGCAACAGGAACGCCACCACCATCCACATGCCAAACGCATCCAGCCATGCGCGCTGGCGTGGCGGCCGGTTTTTGATAAAGGTGGTGAGCTGCATATGTGCCCCGCGCTGCAGCGCGATGACGGCGCCAAGCATTGCCAGCCAGACGAAAAGCAGGCTGGCCACCTCGTCGGTCCATGGAAGCGGCGCGTGCAGCGCATAGCGCGCAAATGCCCCGCCCCCGAGAATCAGGGCTTCGGCCACGACAATCAGCGCGGCCGGCACCTCGACCACGCAGGCCAGCACCTGGCCCCAGCGTGCGCTGGCGGCAGCGGGCAGTCGGGCAGCCTGGGGCCAGGCGGTGTCATCCATCGCTGTTCTCCTCGTTGTCCTGCAAATGGATGGTGTCTGGCTAGACCAGTGGCCCGGTGTACTTTTCCAGCATCAGCCAGGCCTCCTCGCCGTACTTCCTGCGCCACTCCGCATAGAAGCCCCCTTGTTGCAGCAGTTTGCGAAACGGCGCGGGGTCGGGCTGGTTGAACGTGATGCCAAGCCGCGTCATCTCCGCGCGCGCCTCCACATCGACGCGCGCGATGTCCTCGCGCTGCTTCAGCGCCGCGGCCGTGAAGCGGGTGGTCAGGGACGCCTGCACCTCGCGCGGCAGCGTCTGGAATTTTTTGGCGTTGCCGAAGATGAAGTGCCCGTCCCAGGTATGCGCGGTCATCGAGCAGAATTTCTGCACTTCATAGAGCTTGCCGCTGCGGATCAGCGACAGCGGCGTCTCCTGGCCATCCACGACGCGGGTCTGCAGCGCGGAGTAGAGGTCCGCGAACGGGATTACCGTCGACGAGGCACCCAGCGTCCTGAACATCGACACCCAGAGCGGAATCGCCGGGACACGGATCTTGAACCCTTTCAGGTCGGCCGGCGTGTTCACCGGCCGGATAGCCGACGTGATATTGCGATAGCCGTTGTCCAGGCATTTGTCGAAGACATGCAGGTTCACTTTGCTGAGCAAGCCGCGCACGTAGGCACCCAGCCCGCCATCCATGGCCGCCCAGACCGTGGCGTAGTCCTTGAAGGCGAAGGCCACACCATTGATGCTGGCGGCCGGCACCCGCGTCTGCAGGTTGGTGCTGGCGGTCGACATGAAATCGATCGCGCCGGCCAGCGTCTGCGAGATCATGTCCGGCTCGCTGCCAAACTGGCTGTTGGGATAGACCTGCAGGTCCACCTTGCCGCCGGTGTCCTGGCGGATTCCCTCGGCAGCCTCGCGGATGCGAAGCGTGCCCGGATGGTCTGCCGGGAATGCCGTGCCGTATTTGAGCTTGATGGTGGCGTTCTGGGCGAGGCCCCTGCGCACCGGCAATGCCAGCGCCAGGCCTGTGGCGGCGAGCGCGCTGAACTCTCGGCGGGTAAACAGCTTGGCCATGATGTGGTTGTCTCCTTTTTGTCAGGGGTGTGGCTCAGAAGGACAGCAGTGCGTCCGCACCGCGCGACACGCGGCTGCGGTCATTAGCCAGGCAGGTGTATGCCCGCGCCGGGGCTGCTTAAGCTGCGCTGCGCCAGCCTTATGACGTGCCCTTCGATCGTTTGCGCCGTTGCATCGGAATGGGAATGCGGCGTCTTGTGGTCTATGGCTGAACGTATCACGGTGAAATGCAGCGCAAATGCAGCCGTTTCGGCAGATCCGTGCAGCGCATTCGCTTTCCCTCTGCAAACGCCGCGCGCATGCAGCGCTCTGGTCGCGGTGTCACCTGCCTCGTATTCCTTCCGATTCATGGACGAGGGGGAAGTCATCGAACGGGCGCGCGGATATCTCGGCTTCGGCGCCATAGCGCTGCGCATAGCCGGCTCGCCGGTGTCGCCGTCCCGCGAATCGACAAAACTACCGAAATAGCCACCGTTACCGTTTTGTGCCTACAACTGCCGCATAACAAACCTGCCTGACCGCCGTCGCACCGGGTCCGCGACACCTACCGTGGTCAGCGCAGTTCCTGAACGGGCAATAAGAAGAGCAACAACGCATGGCCACGCTGATTCCCGCGCTGGGTTCGGTCACTTCGCGCATGACCAGTGGAGAGAGACGCTTCGCCGAGCGTCTGGAGACAAAGCTGGAGGACGACTACCTGTGCTGGTATGACGTCGCCATCGGAGAGAAAACCAGGCATCCGGAATTCATCGTCTTCCATCCCAGCCGGGGTCTGCTGGTGTTGGAGGTGAAAGACTGGAGGCTGGATACCATCCGGGAAATCGACCAGCGCGATGTCACGCTGCTGACGGATCGCGGGCTGGTGCGGGAGATGAATCCCCTCGAGCAAGCCCGCCAGTACATGTTCTATGTCACCAACCTGCTGCAGCGCGATCCGCAGTTGGTCTGGCCTAGCGGCTCGTTGAAAGGCAAACCCTTCTTTCCCTACGGCTGCGGCGTCGTCCTGTCCAACATCACGCGTGCCCAGTTCGACAAGACCAACCTCGGTGACGTCCTGCCGCCGCACCTGGTGATCTGCCAGGACGAGATGTATGAGGCGGTCGACGCGGAACACTTCCAGCAGCGCCTGTGGGAGATGTTCCCGGTCAAGTTCACCTTCAAGCTTTCCCTGCCGCAAATCGAGCGGATTCGCTGGCACCTGTTCCCGCAGATCCGCATGCCGGAGCAACGCGCGCTCTTTCCGGAGGATGCCGCGGAGCCGCTGAATATGCCTGACATCCTTCGCGTCATGGATCTCCAGCAGGAGCAGTTGGCACGCAGCCTCGGCGAAGGCCACCGGGTCATTCATGGCGTCGCCGGCTCTGGCAAGACGATGATCCTCGGCTACCGGGCTGAGCATCTTGCAAAGATCGTCACACGGCCAGTCCTCGTGCTTTGCNNTGCTTTGCTACAACAAGCCCCTCGCCGCCAAGCTGGCGGCGACGATGATCGAGAAAGGCATCGAAGAGAAGGTCCACGTCTACAACTTCCATGCGTGGTGCTCGCGGCAACTAGAGACTTACAGCATTGACAGGCCGAAGGGGCGCCCCAGCGATGCGCTCTTTGAGGAAATGGTAAATCGCGTCATCCAGGGCGTGGACCGGAAAGCGATCCCGGCCGGCCAGTACGACGCCGTGCTGATCGATGAGGGGCATGACTTCCGGCCGGAGTGGTTCAAGCTGGTCGTGCAGATGGTGAATCCGGAGAGCAATTCCCTGTTGGTGCTCTACGACGATGCGCAGTCCATTTATGGCGGCGCCAGGAAGCGCGGGATGACCTTTGCCAGCGTGGGCATCCAGGCCCGGGGCCGTACGACCATCCTCAAGCTTAACTACCGCAATACGCAGGAGATACTGGCCGTCGCGTGGAGCTTTGCGGATGAGTTGCTGCGGCCGACCGAGGCAGCCGAAGACGAAGCGCCTACCGTGCAACCTGTCGGTGCCGGGCGCCCCGGCAACAAACCGCTGCTGATCGAATTGCCAAACGTAGAGGCGGAAGCTGAGCGCATTGCGCAGATCCTGACTGACGAGAACCGGGCTGGTACGCCCTGGTCAGAAATGGCGGTGCTCTATCGCCATTGGGACACGGTCGGACACGTCACCAGCGCGCTGACGCGCAAGGCGCGCGTGGTGCAGGTCTTCGGCGCAGCCCAGTCTCATCACGCCTGCCTGTTCTCGAACGCCCGCCATACGCGCATGAAGCTATTGGTGCATGACGGCTTTGGCGTATGGTGTGCCGCGCGCCGCCTCAACCAGGGGCGCTTTACCTGGCCTGCCATACAGGCCGGCGCCACCGGCGCACAACTGACGCAGGCGCAGTTCGACGCCCTGGTGCTCGGTCTGCCCTGGCAGCGCCTGGAGGACCTCCGCGCCATTACGCGGATATGACGATGATCACGGCGCGTTGACTGCATAAATCCGGATGGTAGTAGTGCCCGGTGGCTGGCACGATGGTTCCATGCTGAACCTGCGCCAACTACAAGACCAAGGCCTTCAGGACCTCGCGCCCGAGGACGTCCTGGCACTGGCGCAGCAGATGCTCGCACACATCCAGCAGCAGGAACGCGAGATCAAGCTCAAGGACGTCAAGATCGAGAAGATCACCTTCGAACTGGCGCGACTCAAGGCATGGAAGTTCGGAGCCAAGACCGAGGCGATGAGCGCCGAGCAGCGCCGCCTGTTTGAGGAGACCCTGGCCGAAGACGAGGCCAGTCTGCAAGTGCAGTTGCAGCAGGCCAAGGGCGAGCCCTCTGTTGAAGACAACACCAAGTCCAAACGCACGCCCCGTCGCCAGCCACTTCCCGCGCACCTGCGCCGAGTCGAGCATCACCACGAGCCCGAGGATACTCACTGCCCAACACCGGGCTGTGGACGGACCATGGTACGCGTGGGTGAGGACGTCACCGGATCCCGCCGGTATTGCTCGGCGTGGTGCCGAGCAATACCGGCGGCTTCGAGGAATGCCGTTCTAGTTTACGGAACAGGTGGGCGCCCAATCATAGCGCCGTACGATGGTCTGCTGCCCTGGGTAACCGTCGGTGTAGTACTGGAAGTAGCCTCGACAACCGATCGTGAAGCCAGGGTCGATATTGTAGGGACTCCCCCATGTAGACGTCGACATCAATGTCGGGGTTGACCACGATATTCCCTGATTGGCAGAAGAAAGCCTGTAGACGCCAAATTTTCCAAGATTGTCCGGCATGGTAAAGAGAATCGCCCAGCCACATCCGGCACACGGCGTTTGTCGATATCCAGTTTCAGCTGCAATATATGGATGCAATGCTGAGCCGGCCGACGTGTGGAACAACGTAGACTCGCCTGTCCAAGTCAATCCGTCGTCGCTAGACCAGATTTGATGCAGATCGCTATAGGGGTATCCGTTTGGCTGGACGCCGTCGGCGCACGTTGCATTCTTATTCGGTGCGGAATCGTAACGGGAGAAGACGAGCATGATCGCGCCGTAACTATTCTGGATGGCCCGCGGATACTCTGCGTCGCAAGTGTTTGTGATTTGCATCGGCGAACTCCAGGTCCCACCGCCATCGAATGACCTAGCTAGCTTGATTCGGCCGCTGCCAACCCCCCCCCGACGCCCTCCGGGCCATTCATCGTGAAGAACGCGAGCATGGTTCCATTCTGCAAGGTAAGCAGGCTAGGAATCCAGTAGTCGTTCACACCATCCCCCGCGACCAGGGTCGGCGCCGACCATGAGCCACTCGCTGAGGCCTTGGTCCGTAGCATGATGTTGTCCTTTTGCGTTCCGGACGGGTCACGCCATTTCGCGTAGACCAGATTCAGACGATTGCGTGACGAGTCGTACTCCATGTGTGGATCGTACTCATCACCAACATCATTCGTGATCATTACAGGCGCCGCCCACGTGACGCCTCCATCTGTCGAAGTCCTCTCGTAGATGTTCTGGCGAGTCGACGTCCCGCTCCAGTCGAGATACACACACGAAATGACTTTCGAGGTCGCGAAGTTCGCGCACGCCGCCTTTGGTGAAGTCAATGCTGTACTGTATAGATTGCTCGTGGCGATGACACCTTCGGTGCTCCACTGTGCGATAGCGGGTGCGACCACGATAGCAAGGCCAGCTGCGCAGAAGAAACTCGAAATCGCCCTTCTTGCTTTATTTAACATATCGACTCCTTGGTTGATCGATTGTCTAAACAGTCGCCGATTGCCGTAGCGCCCGCACGACGACGTCAGTGCGATCAGCCAGATACTTCCCGAGGCGTTGCGTGGGTTGCTCCACCAAGTGAAATAGTGCATATGCGGCAACTACGGAGAAGGCGCTTAGGGTGACGAACTTACCAATTCCTCCTTCCAGCCGGTAAAGCTCCGAGAGGACCGGGATGCTGGCAACGAACTGATGGAGCGGCTCGTGGACAATGTAGAGGCTGAATGAAATGCGGCCGAGGAATATGAATGCTCCGCCAGGCCCCCGGATAAAGGCCTTCGTCTTGCCGAGTAGCCCGTCGAAATCACTGCACAGGTACACACTGAAAAGCGCTACCGCAGCGAGTCCCTTTCGGGTCAGGCCATGACCCATGGCGTATCCCGAAAAGAAATGGGACAGAAAATATGCGGTTAGAAATAGGTATGCACCGATCCGAATTTTCTCGTTCATTGCAAGCCACGACGCGCGAAAGTTTGCGTAAAGATAAGCGAGTGCGACTCCCAGGATGAACTCAAAGAACAAGGGGTTGCTCAGTTCGCTGACCAGCTGCGCGGGGATCGGCAGGTTAGCGGAGAATGTTGCCGCCGGATAAGCGTCAATGTAGAGCGGGGTGTGGCACAGCGCTTGGAGCCCGAATACGCAGGCGCAGAGCACAGTTGCGGCTGCGAGCCCGCGGTGGGACTTCGAAACAAGCATGCCGATGGCGAACATCACGTAAAACCAAAGCTCGTAGCTGAGCGTCCAGCCGGGCGACAGCAGGTTGTAGCCAAAGAATGGCGCATCGGTATTGGACAGCGGAATGAAGAGCAGGCTGAGAAGAAAGGCGTGTCGATCTTCACCGCCGGTCCCGATGAAAACAATAGTAATGAACAGCCACGCGAGTGGGATCACCCGCAAGGCGCGCTTGATCAGGAAGGGCAGAACGAGCTGATTGCTCTTACTCTGCGTCGTCGCGTACATCACGAAGCCAGACAGGATAAAAAAAGCGTCCACCCCTATACGGCCATTTTCAAACAGCGTATTTCCGATATTCGGAATGACGTCGTTCAGAAGCTCGCGGTAGTGGTAACACATGACTAGCAACGCGCTGATGCCGCGTAGGCAGTCCAGTGACTCGATATGTCCCATCTTCGTTTCGGTCCTCGACGACTGAATGGCGAGCATGCTTCTCCCGTGCCTATCTTGAGGCGAAATGACCCTGCGCAAATTTAATGCGCGCTTCGCCGCGACGTTGTGACGGTTGTCACACGGGCATGGGGCTCGGGGGTGGCTCGCAGGTTGACCGCTGTACGTTGTGATCCTTGTCAGGAGCCGCATGCGGGCTGCACAACTGCCGGCGGTCCAGCGCACCCTGCTCGCGATCGGTACTGCAAGCTGACGGCCGCTCGGTTTACGGAGGATCCCCACCTACCGGAAAAAAGCGGTACTCCGGCAGGCATCTTGGTCGACCTGCTACCACGCGCGGCGGCGCTCGGCCTGCGCAATGCCAACTGCAGGCGGCACGCGCGGGCTGTTGGAAGGCTGTTGGAAGATACGTCGGGTCTGTTGGAAAGCCGTTGGAAACCGGTCGGAAGCCCACGACCGAAGTGCGTACGCGCTTCGCTAAACTACGCTCCTTTTGTATTCAGATCCGAATACGATTCTCCTAGAATGCCGATCGGCGTTACACGAGAAATTGGATATAAAACAATAACATACACCCAAATTGCAACAAACATGTGCCACACCCTTTATGTTCCATTCCTGTGAATTTTCGCGGCGACGAGCCGGTGGCCTGAGACCGTCTTCAGCTAGCAGGTGTTAGCTTTGTGTTAGCTGTGTGTTAGGGCGTGTTCACACTAATTGGATTTAGT